>JABDET010000039.1 GCA_013286945.1 Candidatus Melainabacteria bacterium | reverse complement strand
CGTGGTAATGTCAACCCATTTACAGGAAGAAAAGGACACCAGAATCCTTTTGCTATTCCAATGCGTCACAAAAAGCTCTCATAATTGAGGCGACAAAACATGTTTAATCGAAATATCATATCCGTTGGATTGGCCCTACTGTTGAGCGTGGCTTCACTATCACGCGGCGTTTGGGCAGCCGATTTCAAAGTCGTGGAATTGGCTACTAGCTATTCATCCAAGAATTCTCATCATCTTGGCCCTGGGTGTTTGAAGCAAATAACCGCGCTTCTGATGCAAGGACCCTTCGTCGATTACGCCCAAGAATTCGGTGTCGTTAGCGGTACGATTGCCCGCAGCGGCTGTTGTTCCCATCATCATGGGGTTTGCGGCTGCGATCAATCTATTGATCGAATCAAGTGTTGTGAGGGAACGCTAAGCCCTTCTTGCACTTGTAGCGGGTATTAGGTTTGCAGGCTGAAAACTAGCAGGAGGCGCGCAATGAACAGGCTATTTCAAATATTAACAGGTATTGGCATTATCTGTGGACTGTTGTTGGTGGGATCGATAAACGCATTTTCGCAGCAATTTCAATCTCCCCGAATAACTCCAGGTGATGTCCAGCGGTCTTACCCGAGCGGCTCTAATGCGTTCTGGGACGCATTTTATAAGTCGCAACGCGAAGCTCAAGAGAGGCAGCTTCGGCAACAGCAGATCGAGGAACAACAACAAGAGCTTGAGTTGCAGCGAGAGCAATTTGAAAATGGGCAACATGCCAATGAACTGCGAAATTATCAACAGCAGCAGATTAGGGAAGACTATAGCAAGCTTGACGCTGCTCGGCAGAAGAGCAATGACACTAATGCCCGACTAGAAGAACTCACTAACGAGCTTCATGACAATGAGAGGAACCTTCGGCTTTCAATTGCTAATTTGAATGGATATGCGCGGAAACTTCTGCGGCTGCGATCGGAATTAGCGCTTGCCACCCGAAAGATGAAGAACCCGAGGAAACCTCATTTTAAGAGCACACAATCTATCGTAACGCAGAAAAAAGCAAACAAAACCCGCTTGGCGCAAGAGATTTCCGCTCTCCAACTTAAAGTAACAACAGAACATGGTGTTTATTTAAAGCTGGCTTTGGAGAAAGATACCCTTTTGGAGCGGTTGCGTGGAGAACAAAGTACTTACGAGGAGCAGATGTCGGAAGTACAGCGAATCAGTAGTTTGATTCAAGCACAACTGAATAGTCTTGGGATCTCGCCTTAACTTGCACGGAGCTCGAGAATGCTGGTGTGACAAACCTTTCAAATCAGCTGAACCTGAACTCTATTGCCCCAATTGTCTGGCGTGGGCTTCGACTAAAAATACCGATTCAAAAGAATAATTCCATGTTCCCTGCAAACCTGGTCTTAGGTACTCAAAGCTGGACTGCTGAGGGCTGGGAACACGCCTTTTACCCAAAGGGACTTGATCGCAAGCATTGGATCACCTATTACTCAGGTATCTACAATGCAGTAGAGATTGATTCCACCTTCTACGCTATCCCCAGGCGCTCGACAGTTCAAAGCTGGCGCGAAAACACGCGAGATGGTTTCTTTTTCGCCGCGAAGATGGTGCAAACAATTACCCATGAGAAACGCCTTCAAGGAGTGAAGAAAGAGCTAGATGTTTTTCTCTCAACGATTGGTGAACTAAAGGAGAAACTGGCAGTGATTCTCATCCAACTCCCTTATTACAACAAGAAAGCATTTGAAAACTATGACGCCTTCCACGAAGGATTGAATGGCTTCCTTGAAATGCTTCCGAAAGAGTTTCGATTCGCAGTTGAAGTTAGGAATCGTCAATACTTGCAGAAGAGTTTATTCGATACCCTTAAACGCCACAACATCGCGTACACCTTGCAAGATATCCGCTATATGCCACCCCCCGCTGAAGTAATGAGCATGAATGATGTCGTGACCTCAGACTTTGCATATTGTCGCCTTATCGGGGATCGAGAAGGCATAGAAGCCGAGACCCAGGTTTTCGACAAGGAAGTATGGCCGAGGGAAAAAGAGCTGGCAGATTGGGCTTCTATACTCATTCGGTTATCGAATCAAGTGCAAAAGGTGTTCGCATTCATTAACAATCACTACAGCGGCTTCGCGCCTGGCACTCTAGCACGTCTAAAGGCCGCTATGGGATAGAATAGCCTGAGTTCCTGATTTGGACTCCGTCCAAATTACTTATAATTCATTCCTGTCTTCATCTTCGCCGCTAACGACGGGTCATCCTTAACAAGATTAAACCCCTTCTTTAACTGATTAACCTCACTTCTTAACGTCTCCGTTGTCACATAATAACTCTCCCAAAACGACTTGAAGTTCTCATTAAACTGCTCAGAAAACGCCTCTTGAACCGTCTCACTGCAACGAATCGCCTCTGCAATCTCCTCATTCCTTCGCTCTAACTCTTGCTTCTCTCGATACGCTTTTTTAAACAAAGGCTCGTCACAATTATGCACGCCCAACCAAGCCTTCTCGTTACACTTCGGACACGTCCCCATCATTGCGCTATAATCCATCACGCTAAATTCTTCTCCTTTTCGTGCTCTAAACACAATTTCTCGGCTTCATCAAGCACGCTCTCTATATCAACTTTCCTCCATCGACAAAGCTTGTAAATCACTCTCTCGGCTCTGTAAAAACTCTGCCGGTGATGAGCATGACTCGACGCACCCTTCACTCTCCACTGAAAATAGGTCGATGGTGGTATCTTCCCCAAACGACAAAACTCCATTGGCCCCACCTGCAAAATATCGAGTACAAAAGGCAAAAGCCTGAATAATCTGAGAATGTTAATCCTCGCAAATTTATTCATTCGTGTATTATTTTTTTCTGGATCATATTTTGTCCTGCGAATTTCCCATTCCGGGAAGAGTGGAGTCAGTGGACGGAGTGGAGCCATTTTTCGGGTTCTTCCCTCGCGAGGAAGCGTCAAGCGGAATTATATTGTTTTTGAGTCCACTCGCTCCACTTAGTCCACTTTGATCATCTCGCCTCCCGATGCCATACCAGTAGAAAATGCCCGCCGTTCCTTTGTTTCGTGTGAGTCCCCTCTGCTCTAGTGAAGACACAAACTCACGCCGGGGAAGTGGACTCTCAGAGTTTTCTTTGCACCAATCGCAATAGAATTTGAATAAATCAGTGGCTTTTATCTTCAAATCCGACGCAATTGAACACTTTTCATCAAGAAAATCGACCAAAACATCCATTTCTTCTCGGTATGACTCGGTAGCGTGCGTTACTTCTTCGGGAACTTCCAGCCCTGATCTTTGCCATTCTAAGCATCCTTTTATGCTCCAATTCAAGATTCCGGAGGCTTCCAGCCTCAGTTTTTCGCCTAACTCCTTATCCTGTTGACCATCTGGGATAACAACATTGAATGGAATCAGCTTTGGTCGTCGCCAAATTGCATGGTCGCGACCACGGATTATTGGTTTATCGTTACATGACAGGAACAGCTTAAACGCCGGATAGAATTCAAACCACTCTCCAAAAAGAAAGCGCGCAGAAACCTTATCTCCACCAGTAATTTGCTTTATGGTGGCTTCAGAGAGTCGTTTGCCCTTTTCCGCTTCAACGGCAGTGACAAATCGCATCCCAACTAACCCGGCCAAATCGTTCGGGATTCTCTCTCCTTTACGCGCCAAGAAAGTATCAAAAGGCGCTTGCTTAGCGTAAGGCCCCAGCATGGCGCTGATAGCGTCAAGGAATGTGCTCTTACCGTTCGAGCCAGCACCATAGAGGATGAATAGGACTTGCTCCAGTGTTTTACCGGTTAACGCATAGCCGACTGCCCGCTGAAGAAATTTAACCAGGGATTTCTTTTCGTTCATGATTCTCTTTAGGAAAGCATTCCATTTGGTGGCTTTTGCCTTTGGCTCAAAGCTAACGGGGGCCAGCTTCATGCAGAAGTCTTCCCTGCAGTGATCGCGCAATTTGCCGGTCTTGAGGTTTATACTCCCGTTTAAGACGTTCAGAAGCCACGGATCGGAATCTAATTGGTTGGGCAGTATCGCAATACCGGGTTCACTCTGTAGTAAGGAAACCATTGCTCTTACACGTGCATCCGATTCAGAATCCATGGCGTGTTTTGCAATCTCTTTGCCCGAAGAAACTGTTGCAGCCTCTCCGTATATGCTGGCAATGGTATCTCTCGCTAAACGGAGCACGGCTCCAGTGTCGTCAATCTGCCAGTGCTTACCACTCCAGACAAGCCACTTTTTCCAAGGATAGCAGTATCTCAAATCATTACCATGCCGTTTAGCCATTCGCCGAGCATTGCCGAGATCGGTAAGATGTTCGATTGCCTCTTGGGTCTGAGGCTGGCCTTTAACTACTTCGACCAGACCTTTTTCTGTCGGCTCCGATTTCTCACTACTGTTGGCTCTGGCAGCTACGATGTCTGTCTGAAGTTCTAGCCGGCGCTGTTCAACGTCTCGTGGATTGCTAAAATCCATGTGTGCCTCCAAAATATTACTTTACAAGGGATTCATGAACGAGTGGGATAAGTATGAGGTGGACCCGACGGGATTTGCACCCGCAACCGACCAGGTGACAACTGATTGCTCTACTATTGAGCTACGGGCCCACGCACAGAACACAGATGGTTCCATTGCTAGCCCTCTCATCAGGGCTAATTTTTATCAACTGATTGCCCGCCTCGGGAATACGCTCTGAACCTCCTGTAGCGAGACCCCCAAAATTTCAGAAAGTTTTTGCATCCGATCAAACAGAGGGATGTTTTTTCCTGTTTCCCAACGGATAACACTCCAAGGGCTAAAGCCTCCCTGGCATGCGACTTGAGAGCGAGTGAGACCCGCTTTCAGGCGAAGTTCTGTTAGTGTCGGCATTCATGCACCGTCCTTTCCATTCATTAAAAATTTCCTCGGTAATCAAAGAAGCGAAGGCTTCCACAAAGTCTTCATTTACAAAATTGAATCCTTCAAGCAACTTTATCACCAATGATACAAGTTAGTTGCAGGAATATTTGACACCTATTATGAATTTAATGTCATAAAAGTGATTAAATGACTGAAAACAATATATTATACAAGAAATCAACAAGGTCAACTGCAGATAATCTTTTTTTTAAGATACAGCCGGGGTCTATAAAAAAAGTGCATGCCACATTAAAGCTTTTTTCTCCTGACATTAATTTGGGGAAATCCGTCTACAACAAGGAGAAAAGTTCAGGCTGGAAAGGACACGTAACCAACCCCTTGGCACCATCTCCTTTACTCGAAATTCCCACGTATAATCTAAGATTTCAAGAAAGGCTGAAACGGATTCCCATTGTGCCAACGACTCACGGAGTTGAATACAAGATACAAGTTTTAACTCAATTAAGGAAAGCGGCTCTGCGCTGCTGGGATAGTGTCAAGGAAGAAATAAAAACCGTGGATCCAGTGACCTTCTTAAAAGATCATGGGCTAGATCTAAACAAGTTTGACTCCTCCGGTGATGAGCGAATACAGCAGGGAATAGACATTTTGAAATACATGCTCCTTCAGCGGCATTTACTAGAAATTGATGTAAAAGAGATTCAATGTTTGATGGAGTTAATTGGGGTTTTGCACCAACTAGATGATAAAATGCACAATCACGTTCTTATTAAGTTTCCGTTTCAAGTGATTATAGATCCACAGATTGACTTTCTTAATTTCAGTCCCTTGTGGCTAATTCTGGGAGAATTTATTCAATTTGCTGAGGCCTTCGAAATAATTGATGGCCTGATCGGTATGAATAAGCAACTTGAGCACAAGGGAGGACGTTTAGCGGAAATTTTCACACAGCAAGCTAACGGTCGCCGTTGCGTCTATAGGGAATCCTGGCAAAGCGGTAACAAGGCCGATTTGAGGCGCAACAAGGCGTTTCTGATCGAGGAGATAGAATATCTTGATGGCGTTACGATCCTTTGGGAATGGTTAGCATCTTCCGTGACAAAGGGAGGTAATATCCGGATCTGTCCAATATGTCAGAACTTTTTCGCTCCGCCTACTCCCTCTTCGAGAATGCTTTATTGTGGTTCTAAGTGTAGAAGTAAGGCTACTTCTCGACGATATTATGCAAAAAAAGGAGAACCCCAATGAACCGATATGCAATTTACGCTCGCTTTTCGAGTGAACACCAGAGAGAGTCAAGCATTGAAGACCAGATTCGAAATTGCAGCAAGTATGCGGAACGCCAAGGTTGGATAGCTTCAGATGCCTTGGTTTTCACTGATGCAGCCATATCGGGTTCTATCTCGAACGCGCGCCCCGGCTATCAGGCTTTGATTAAGGCGATAGATGGTAAAGAGATCGATACCATACTGGTGGACAGTTTGGATCGTCTTTCACGCGATCAGGAAGAATTACACCACATCCACAAGAGGCTCAAGTACAATCGAATTACCCTAATTGGTGTCACTGATGGCTACAATGGATCCGACAAGATGGCAAAGGTCAATCTCACTGTCAAAGGCCTCATGGCCGAGATGTTTCTCGACGACCTGAAAGAGAAGACAAGGAGAGGGCTGGAGGGGTGCTTTTTAAAAGGTTACGCTGCCGGTGGAAAGGTGTACGGTTATCGTTCAGTTCCAATACAAGACGCAACCAAGCTCGATGCTTATGGGAGACCCGTCATAGTTGGCTCAAAGAAAGAAGCGGACTTCCAGGAATCCGAAGTCGTATTGAAAGTATTCCACATGTACGTTGAGGGCTTTTCGCCGAAACAGATCGCCCATCACCTTAACGAGCTCAGGATCCCCTCGCCCATGGGCAAGAGTGGCGGCTGGTCATTCTCTACAATTTGTGGAGACCCCAAGAAAGCATGTGGCATTTTACAAAATCCCATTTACATCGGTAAACCTATTTGGAATCGAAGCGAAAAAATGAAGAATCCCATCACCGAGAAAAGAACCTATAGAATGAGGCCTAGGGAAGAATGGATTCAAGTGGAGGTTCCCGAGCTTCGAATTGTATCGGATGAATTGTGGAACGCAGCAAGAGCCAGGGAAGCAAGAAGAGCAAACCAGGGACCTTTTTATAAGCAAACTATTCCCAAATTTCTCCTGAGCGGGTTGGTTAAATGTGGAACATGCGATCGGGGCTATGTTGTTCATCGAAAAAACAAGCTTTATTGCAGCGCTCATCTTAACATGGGGAATCCGGTGTGCCGCGAAAGCCGCGGTATTTCCCAAAACAAGCTAGAGGCTACCGTGATTGAAGCACTCAAAGAAAGATTTCTAGCCAAAGACTATATTGAGGCGGTTATCGACCGAGTGGAAAAGAAGCTCAGAGCACGGATGAAGGAGGCTATTTCACAACTACCGTCAGTTCAAAGGGAACTTAAAAAGGCTATCCAGGAACGAGACAATTTAGTAAAAGCGATCAAAGCCGGAATTATTACCTCATCAACAAAAAATACTCTTTTGGCTGTAGAAGAAAAAATTCGAGTGATTGAAAATCAACTGTCTTCTGCTCGAATCCCTCAATTTGATTTTTCTTCTATACCTGAGAGAATTGAGAAATATATAAAAGGCATCGAGGAACTCTGGCACAACAAACCGATTCAAGCCCGTGAGCAAATGCAAAGACTGGTTAAATGCGTGATTGTTGAAGACCCTTCAGGGGATGCCCAAGTTCGAATTAAAGGATCGGTTGCTCAATTCTTGCCCTCGACGTTTCCAAAAACTGCAAATATGCAAGAAAAACAGGCATCAGGGGTGGGTACAGTTGGTGCCGAGGGTGGGACTTGAACCCACACGCCCTTTGCAAGGCCCGGGATTTTAAGTCCCGTGCGTCTGCCGATTCCGCCACCCCGGCTTGTTGCGTACTGCTCGGACATCCGTGTCCTCCCAGTATTTCGGATTTTCGCTTGCACGTCGTGTGGCGAAAATCCTCAATCTGCCGATTCCGCCACCCCGGCTTGTTTTGCGTACTGCTCGAACGCAATAATTTTCGCGAAACAGGACGTTTTGTACCTTTATTTACAATTTGTTTACAACCCTCCTCTTGATTTAGTGAAATAGATATGCTACGGTTAAGTTTTGAAGCTAATTTTGATTGAGGTGACTCGTTATGATAAGTCCGACAACAACAACTCTGGGTAGAGCAAAAATGTTTTCAGGATTAATGGGGGAAGAATCCTTAGCTCTCCGAGATTCGGAGACGCGCTTGGATTTGGATGATGTAGGCCTAACGATCTTGCTCATGGCGGATTTAGGTGGACAACCTCAAGAAATCGGTTTGACGGCGATAAGGCATTTGAATCCTCACCAAGAAGATGTGGCAGATTTCAGTAGAGTCTTATCTCCTGGAGAGGCCCTTGTGACACTTGTTTTCGAAGGGAGACAAATCAAGGGTGATTCCGCCGGCACACGAGTTCGGCATGAAGTCCCCTTAGATTTTGAAGCATTTCGAACTCTCATTCATCGTATATCTGGCAATTCTTCGCGAGTGGCTGGCCCTGAAGTAGGCCGATGCTTGGAGGTGGAAGGTGCGAAGATTGCAAAACAGTTGCCTTTGGATCGAGTGCATGCTTGCCAGTTTGAGAATGCGCGGTCATTCTTTATCGGTGCCTTAAAGAGATTTACTGGTGAGAACTGTCAAAAGACCGTTCTACACGGAACAACATTCTGGCATGAGCCAAACTCTAATTTAGAATTCAAGGATCTCTATCTCGGAAATTCCCGAAATGAACAAGGTGAATTTAAAGACATACTCCGTCATCCAGAAACCGTCTTTGTTTTAGAAGAGCCATCTCAAAGCATTACTTTGGAATACCCGATTTCCCTCCGATAGAACTTACTCAACGTTCCGTCTAGCTGAATCTGAGGGCAAAGATAAGGAGACATTGATCTTGCTACCCAAGATATTTACAAGATTTCCGAGTGAAGTGAACTCCGCGTTGGTTGGCGTGGGTGAACGGACCTTTTCCGCTAGCGTGGAGAAATTGCGTGATGGGGAAGACACCGTTCAATTTTCGCACCGGGTCCTGACCGAGTTTCCTCGTGAAACGATGGCTGAAGATTTGGATATGTTTAAGGCGGAGTTGTGCGTGTGGAGTGAAGGTTTGGAGGATCACGTTCTCCCGATGCAACTCAATGACCTTCGAGTTCCATTGGCTGAATCTTTCGCAGGTGGTCTTGTCATGGGAGCCTATCTGATTGGTCTAGCCATTCGATTTAGTGAATATCCCCGAACCAGGAATTTCAATATCCACTTAACTTTAGATAAGCCTGACGAATGGCAGCATATTCAATCAGGATTTAACCGCTTCCAAATCATTCAAGGCGTTGTTTCAGAAGTTGCGGAGGGGAGGATGGCTATTACGGATTCTGACCTCGAGGTTCTTCAGCGCTGTGGAAAACTAGAGAGGAGGCAGTTTAATGAATTATTTGTCTCTCCGCTGGACGCCGGTGAGCTCGCTTTGCCTCAGAATGCCAGAAAATTGTTAGACTTAGTCCATCCTTGTGTTGACTTCGGGCTAGATGCCGGGGTAACAAAAACGGTTGGTTTGTGGATTCGGAGCCTGCCGAGGTGAATCTGGAACAATGGATTCGCAAAGCAAATGAAGTGACCTCTCCCCGTTTAATTCGGGAGATTGGCGCAGTAAACAATCGCATTTTCGGACTTGCTAGAAAACCAGAGTTCATCGTAGAGCCAGATGAGACAGCCTTGCGTCAAGAATCGGCTGGTCTCCATTCGGCAATCGCCAATCAAATCAAGACAGCGGGAGAACCTGGCTGGCCTGTCGAGCGTAAGCTCGAAGCTGTAGTGAACGAGCTTCGTAGTCTTAATCTCGTTCCCCCTCCATCGCTTCACGATGTTCTCATGAGAGGCGTGGCTCACATCGTCAACTCTTCATCAAGCCCCAACGAAACGAACGTCGAGCTTCTAAAGTATACTCGAGCTCTTTCTAGTCTGGCCGTTCGGTTGGCAGAATCAGCTCTTCCCCAATCTTTAGGAGCTTCTCTTCAGGATTGGGCTGTTGAGCAGCTCCCTTCCCTTCGAGATTTACTCATCTCAGAGGAAGCGCTTCCGAAGAGTCCCTCCGCGTCTATCACGTATAAGCATGTCGGTGGCGTGTCGTTTGGGGATCCCTCCGAATCGCCACTCAGGGCAATCGGGTTCTCGCGGGAGAACATGGTGATCGAATTGAGCCAAACCGGGTTGGCAAAGATTCACTCTGTGAACCAGTTTGGAAAGCATCCCTTAACGTGTGTTGTTGCTTCGGAGGATGTCACCTCGATGACCAGTTCTGCAGACTTAAGTCAGTTGGCTGCTGCATGGAAGTCGGTTATCATTCTCCATGACTGCAACTCAGGCAAGGCGGGTAAATTGTCTTCCTTTGAGGAGCTTCCAGCCAATGGTTTGGATTTCGCCAAGATGACTTTTTCTCCTGACAATCGAGTTTTAGGGGTGGGCGTTTGGAACCGCGCGTACATCAAATCCACCACCTCCGGAAAAACGTTGCGAATCATCGATCTAAAAGATCAACAGCCATCGATTGCCTTTGCACGCGATGGGAAAAAGGTCATTCTAGGGGGTAGAGATTGTCTCTATCTTTACGATTGGGAAAGTGAAAGTCTTGTTCAGTCGATTCACCTTGGCCGATACAGTTTTCCAGAGCCCCTTTTTTCTCCAAGTGGTCAGTTGCTCTCGGCTTCTCCAAACGGCTTATTGGTTCATGATTTGGACTCTCTCGATGTTCTCAAGATGGATCCAGAATGGGCTTCTTCAGTCTCCTTCACCGGCGACGAGCGCTTGGCGGCTATTGGAAGGCAAGGGAAAATTGATCTCCTAGACTTTCGCCAATGGGAAAAGATCCTGAGCATTCCATCGAGTATTTCGCCTCACGGAACTCCAGTGAGCGACGACGTTGTTCATTCCGTGGCTGTTTCCCCCGGTGGGGATAGCCTGGCTTATCTTCGATCCAATCTGAACCGTGTTGATGTGGTTGAGATTGCTTAGGATTTCAGAGGGTCTTTGCTTCTTAGCCGCTTCCATTGGCGGCTTGGGAGTTCGCGGTGAAGTTCCTTTGCAATGACCTCGGATGCATGAAACACCGCTTCCAGATTGACGCCGCTATGAATCCCCATCCGATCCAACATGTAAATCAAGTCTTCAGTTCCCAGATTACCCGAAGCTCCTGGAGCATATGGGCAACCTCCCAATCCACCGGCTGAGGTGTCAAAGGTTGAAATCCCAAGCTGGAGACCGGCGTAGACGTTGGCCATCGCGGTTCCGTAAGTGTCATGAAAGTGAAGGGCGATCTTGTCTGCAGGAAGTTTTGCAAGAAGATGGCCGATCGTTTTTTGCACATCTAAAGGTGAGGCAGCACCAATCGTATCTCCGATGGAGACTTGATAAACTCCCATTTCAAGTAGCCGCTTCGAAATTTCCGCCACCTTTTCTTTGGAGACTTCCCCCTCATACGGACAAACGAATCCGGTGGAGACGTAGCCGCGAACCGAGATTCCATGGGGTTTTGCCGTATCGATCACTTCTTTAAAAACACGAAGGGATCCCTCGATGTCCATGCGGATATTTTTTTGAACAAACGTTTCCGAGGCGGCCGTGAATACGGCGATTTGCTGGATTCCTGATTCGATGGCACGCTCGAGTCCCTTGAGATTCGGCACAAGGGCTGAATAGGTCACCCCTCGTGTGGCGTGGAGTCGCATGACCACTTCAAGCGCGTCAGCCAACTGAGGAATTGCTTTCGGGCTTACAAACGAGGTGACCTCGATCTGGGTCAATCCCGTTTTTGCCAGCTGTTCGATGAATCGAATTTTGGTGCCAGTCGAAACCGTTTCGAATTCATTTTGAAGTCCATCTCGTGGCCCCACTTCAAAAACGGTGACATGTTCAGGCAGTGAACTAACCATCAAGCGACTCCAACTTGATGAGCACTTCACCCAGTTCCACGAGATCCCCTACACGGCGAGGGATCAAGACAACTTCTCCTTCTTCGGGGGAAGTGATCGACATCTCCATTTTCATTGATTCCAAGACGAGAAGCACTTGATTGGGTGTGACGAGATCCCCCACATCAACGGCGATTTTCAAAATTCTTCCTGGCATCGGTGCTCGAATGTCTCCTTCGTTATCCCAAAGATCGGAAGAGGTTTCCGCTTTTGTGACTCGGTTGACCACTTCGAAGGTATAGGTTTTTCCTTTCACCCAAAACTGGAATGACTTCTTTTTTTGGACCACGTAAAACGGGAGAAGGGTCCCATCCAGATGGAGAATCCCATCACCTTTTCCATCCGATTGCATCTCGACTTGGAAAACCGATCCTCCCCATTTGATCTTATATCGGTTGGGGTATTCCTTTCCAGCCGGGTCCACTTCAACGTCGAACAGTGAATCGCTTCCAACAGATTTCAAGAAGAATTGTTGCATCAAAACGCCCTCCATCCAAAAAGAGTATCCCAGGGGCCTCCGGACTTGATCCCTTGGGTCGGCGTAAGCGTTTGACTTGATTCGTGCTTTCCATGTTGGCTGGCGGTGAATGCAGCAACCAGGATGGCTTCATCTGGGATGAATTGCTGAGTTAATGCATCATGATGTTCCTTAATGAATTGGGTGTGGAGGTTGCCAGCTACAAATTCAGGATGATTAAAAAGTTGTTGTAAGAAATCGAGGTTGGTGGTTATTCCAAGAATGACGAAGTGTTGGAGTGCCCAAACCATCTTTTGGATTGCGCGACGCCGTGATTCTCCCCAAGTGATCAACTTCGCAATCATCGGGTCATAGTCAACACCGATGAAAGTTCCTTCGGCAACACCGCTGTCGACGCGGATATTAGGACCATCTGGCGGGATGTATCTTTCGATAATCCCGGTGCAGGGAACAAATCCACGGGTGGTGTCTTCCGCATAAATTCGGCATTCGATCGCATGGCCGTCCATTCGCAATTGTTTCTGAATGAAAGGGAGCTTTTCGTTAGCCGCAACCAAGATTTGTGCTTCAACCAAATCGCGATGGGCAATCATTTCGGTTACGGGATGTTCCACCTGAAGCCGGGTGTTGACTTCGAGAAAATAAAATTCACCCTTCTTGTCAAGGATAAATTCCACCGTTCCAGCATTGGTGTATCCAACCGCCTTAGCGGCCGTTACGGCTGCCTCTCCCATTCGATTGCGTAACGATGCCGTTAACGCGACCGAAGGGGATTCTTCGACAATTTTCTGATATCGGCGTTGAATGGAACACTCACGATCAAACAAATGGACGAGGTTGCCGTGGTGATCGCCCAGAATTTGGATTTCGATGTGTCGAGGTTCTGAGATATATTTTTCAACGAAGATCCGATCATCTCCAAAAGCCGCTTTTGCCTCGCGGCGAGCTGCTTCCACGGCAGGAAGCAAGTCTTTTGATTCATGAACAAGTCGCATTCCTTTTCCACCACCCCCTGCGGTGGCTTTGATCAAGACAGGATAGCCAATGCTATTAGCAAGCTGGAGTATTTCGTTTCGGTCCAATCGACCCGGCATCTCTCCTCCGGGAATCACGGGTATACCAAGTTGGCTTGCTGTTTTCTTGGCCATGAGCTTGTCCCCCAAGAGGCGCATCACTTTTGGGGAGGGCCCAATAAAGGTGAGCCCCGGTTGCTCACAGGCTTCCGCAAACAAAGGATTTTCTGAAAGGAACCCATAGCCAGGGTGAATGGCATCCACATGCGCAACTTTAGCAATTTCAATGATTTGTGAGATGGAGAGATAAGTTTCTTTGGGAGAAGTCCCGATCAACGGGTAGGCTTCATCTGCAAATCGAAGATGAAAGACATCGTGATCTTCAGGGGAATAAATCGCCACGACCCTAATCCCCATCATTTGCAAGGTTTTGGCGATGCGAATCGCGATTTCCCCGCGATTGGCTATGAGCACTTTACGAAACATCGGTGATTGTCCCCTTCAGTCCGAGAGCCAGTTAGGCTTTCGTCGTTCCAGGAAAGCGCGTAATCCTTCTTGCCCTTCAGGAGAGACTCGGATCTCAGCAATTTGCTCGGCTGTAAAGGCTTCGGATTTATCCCAAGGGTAATGGCTAATCTCGTTCAAGAGGTGTTTACAGGCCGTTAAGGCCTTGGGTCCATTTTTCCTCAAAAGAGTACAGAATTCAAGAATCTTTTCATCCAATTCGTGAATGGAATGAACCACTTCGGAGATCAAACCAATAGTTTTCGCTTTCTCTGCATCAAATCGCTCCGCAGTCAGCGCATAGCGACGAAACGGACCCGCCCCGATTTTTTCGATGACAAAGGGGGAGATCACGGCAGGGAGAATTCCAAGCTTCACTTCGCTAAAAGAAAAAGTGGCCGAAGCTAAGGAAACCGCGATATCCGAGACGGCCACCAGTCCTACGCCACCACCCAGTGCAGCCCCTTGAACTCGAGCAATCACCGGCTTTGGTGATTCCCGAATGGCCCGAAACATTCGCGCCAAACGTTTGGCGTCCGATCGATTTTCATCTTTCGAATACGTAATCGACTTTTTCATCCACTCGATGTCGCCGCCAGCTGAAAAAGATTCTCCATTGGAAGCTAAGACAATCACACGAGTATCGGCTGATCTGGAGAGATCGTCAAGGATCCGGGTCAAGTCTTGGATGACTTGTTCGTTAAACGCGTTATGAACCTCGGGCCGATTGAGGGTGATGGTGGCCACTTGATTGTCAATGGAGAGACGAACAAGAGTGTCCATCCGCATCACATCCGGAACAGGCTCTGCTGGCGAGGAGGGAATGGGGCATTTAAGGAAGCCGCAATTCCCAAACCAAGCACCATGCGCGTATCGATTGGATCAATGACCCCGTCATCCCAAAGGCGTGCGGTGCTGTAATAAGGGCTGCTTTCTTTGGCGTATTTTTCAAGGATGGTTTGCTTCAAAGCCTTTTCTTGTTCAGAGGTGAGTGACTTTTTTCCGGATTTCGCCAGTTGTTCTTTTTTGACTTCGAAAAGAACGCTGGCGGCTTGTTCGCCACCCATCACCGATATACGGGAATTGGGCCACATCCAAAGTTGCCTTGGGCCATACGCACGTCCGCACATGCCGTAGTTTCCCGCTCCAAAAGAACCGCCAATAATCACCGTGAATTTGGGGACAGCGGCATTCGAAACAGCGGCCACCATTTTGGCACCATCTTTCGCAATTCCGCCTGCTTCATATTTTTTTCCAACCATGAATCCGGTTATATTTTGAAGAAACACAAGAGGAATTCCTCGGTGACTGCACAGTTCAATGAAATGTGTGGCTTTAAGTGAGCTCTCAGAAAAGAGGACTCCGTTGTTGGCCAAGATGCCGATCGGATATCCAAAAAGGTGTGCGAATCCTGTAACCAGTGTGGTTCCATAAAGCGCTTTGAATTCGTGAAACCGACTTCCATCCACAAGGCGAGCAATGATTTCCCGAACATCGTAGGGATTCCGGATGTCTTTGTGGATGATTCCATAGATCTGTTCCGGATCGTAAACGGGGTCTTCCGGTGGAATGACAGCCAGTTCAGTTTTCTTGGGTCGGTTCAAATCGAAAACAATGCGCCGCGCTATTCGCAAGGCATCCTCATCGTCGGCTGCATAATAGTCAGCCACGCCAGAAACTCGGCAATGGACATCGGCCCCACCAAGCTCTTCAGAAGTCACTTCTTCCCCCGTAGCGGCTTTAACCAAAGGGGGACCACCCAGAAAAATCGTCCCTTGTTTTCGAACGATCACCGCTTGGTCACTCATGGCTGGGACATAGGCCCCTCCGGCTGTGCAAGATCCCATCACCACGGCAATTTGAGGAATTTCCGCGGCAGACATCGTGGCTTCATTATAGAAGATGCGTCCAAAGTGTTCTCGGTCAGGAAAAACTTCATCTTGGAGCGGGAGAAAGGCACCACCCGAGTCGACAAGATAAATAGAAGGAAGATGATTTTCGCGTGCAATTTCTTGTGCCCGGATATGTTTCTTAACCGTCATCGGATAATACGTCCCTCCCTTGACCGTGGCGTCGTTGGCGATGATGACGCATTCGCGACCTTCGATGCGGCCAATGCCTGTCACAATCCCGGCGGCTGGGGCTTCGTTGTCGTAAAGGTCATGGGCGGCAAGAGGACTGAATTCAAGGAAAGGGCTATTGGGATCAACGAGGCGAACAATTCGTTCTCGAACAAAGAGTTTTCCTCGTTGTCGATGTTTTTCAATGAGGGATTTTCCTCCACCTTGCTTTACTTTTTCGATCCGATTGCGGAGTTCGGTCACCAAAGCGGACAGGTGGGCTTTGTTTTCTTGGAAAGTCTCCTCGGCCACGTTAACATTGGATTGTAGGACGTCCATAGAATTATGACATCCCTGTCAAATTATGGGACGGATGATGTCGTCCTCCTGACTCCAATGTGTAGGCGTCCATAGAAGTCTGGAATTTCCCTTTCTCCAAAGGGAATCCCTTGGAGCCCCATGAAATCCTATGGTGTACAGGGAGGAAATCATTGTGGCGAAAGTGTTAAACAATCGAAAAAATAAGACGATCTATACCCCATCCGATTTGGATCCGATTGATTATTCGCGTGATCTTGGAGCCCCAGGGGAATTTCCGTATACGCGCGGGGTTCACCCCACCATGTACACCGAGAGACTTTGGACCATGCGCCAATTTTCGGGGTTTGGAACGCCGAAGGAAACAAACCAACGCTACAAGTTTTTGTTGACTCGAGGTCAAACCGGACTTTCAGTGGCTTTTGACATGCCAACCC
>JABDET010000038.1 GCA_013286945.1 Candidatus Melainabacteria bacterium | reverse complement strand
ATCAAGCGTTTGAATCTTCTGCTGTATCTGGCCTTCAGCCGCTTGAAGCTGTGAAAGAACAGTCTGTTGTGCATCCGAGGTGTTGCTAGAAGCATCTCCATTTGAAGCAGGCAGAGTGGAACCATTGTTATCCGGAGTCGTCCCATCCGGGGAAGAAGCCCCACTTGAAGAATCCGTGCCCTGGGTTCCGCTTGCCGCATCGGACGAATGCGACACTTTGATAACGCCAATCGATTCCCCACCCACAACCTCGAGCCGACCGGTCGTTGGATCAAACCCATATCGAAGAATAATCTGCTGATCCACCAAGGTTCCCCCCGCAACGGCGGCATGGCGCTCAAAAGCACGCACATTCTCCGCTTCATGGGCAGCCACGACAAAAGGAGCTTGATCCGGGGTAGCCGTTTTGGTTTCCCCTTCTCCTTTGTAAGTGAGAACCTGCGGCGGTAAGGATGAAACGCTCTGAATGTCCATTCAGCTAACTCCTTCCATGGAACTTTTTTTTTGCGTTTCATTTAACACATTGGCTTGTTTTTCGGAAACTCCCATTCTTTTGCCGAAATAGCGAATAGAAAAGGGACAAAAACAAGACCTGGGGTGGTTGTTAAACCACCCCAGGTCTTCACCAGCAATTTCTCAGCCACAACAGGACGAAGAACTCTGAGAATTATCTTTCGTTTCCAAGGGGTTACCTGCCTTGGACCATTCCTCAAGTCCTCCCTCGAATGCCTTCACATGAGTGAACCCAAGGTTCACAAGCTTTTCGGCTGCCATGCGACTTTGAGGACACTGAAGTCCACCGCAATACACGACAATTTCCCGATCCTTGTTAAACATCTTGGGAAACTTGTCTCCGACCTCATCCAGCGGAATCCAAAGACTTCCTGGTATTCGTGCCCCATTTTTCTTGGTGAAGTATTCCTCCGTAAGAACATTAACCAGGACAGGAGCATTTGGCGCTTCCAGGCGACTCTTCAGTTCCTCTAATGAGATTGTTTTGATCTCTGTCTTTACCTCTGACATGATACACCTCCATTCGTATTATTTTTGTCCTTCAAAAAGGATCGACTTCAGTTTTTCCTTGATCTTTTGATGGGCTTCGCTCTTTGTGAGCGAGGAACGCCACATCGACTCCGCCCCTTCGAGAATGGCGTCAGCCGCTTTTTCAAAGCGAGGTCCCCAAGCTTTCTGAATTCGGGTCTTCATGATCTCAAGCTGCACTTCGTGCTTTGCTTCCATGAATACGCTCATCCACTTCCAAACCAACTTGTCGAGTGGATCCTTGTCTTCACATTCATGCGGGCCGCATTGACTCCCACTGCCGCAACTACTTGAAGACCCTTCCTCACAACAAGCCTGATTCTCTGAGCAACACCCGCTTGACTCACAACTCTTTTCTTCTTCATGACAAGAGCTTTCATTGCAATGTCCCATGATGCTACGCCTCCATAATCAAATTTTAACTCATCACGCAAATCCTGACCTAGAAGTCTCTTAACCTCCCTTTACCCAGATTCCAGTATACTAACCAACTGGTTGGTATCTACTTCTTCAAAAAAAGAAGAACTCATTTTTTTATACGATCATTTGAACAAAGAATCCAAATAGCGCCGAAAATGTTTAAGATTTTCCTCTACGATACGACTGTCTTGATAGGTTTTTGCCAAAATAAACGAACCCTCGAGGATTGAAATCAAGTGATCGGCTAAACTTCGGCTGTCGAAAGTCAAATGCCGCAGGTGTTTGCCCTTTGCCGCGTTTAGATCTGCGGTGAGACAATCAGCCCATTTCGAGAAGTACTTTGCACAGGAAGAACGGATGTCTGGATAAACGTCGGAGAGCTCCTGAGCCAACGTTCCAATCAAGCACCCCTTGGGGTTGTTCCGATCGCGTGAACATTGGATGACCGAGTCAAGATAAAGGTGAATGCGCTTTAGGGGGTCTTTTTCCTGATGGAAGGCTGCATTCTTAAAACCAGCCTCCATGGTTCCCCCACAGCAGTCCAAAAGCTCCTTCCCCAAATCTTCCTTGCTATCAAAGTAGTGAAAAAAACTCCCCTTGGTCACCCCAGCCGCTTCACAAATCTCATCCACGGTGGTTGCCGGATAACCCTTTGAGAGCATCAAGCCCTTGGCTGCATCGAAGAGCTTTCCCTTGGTTTTTGTTTCAGCTTTAGGCGGCATAGATGACCAACTGGTCGGTTAAATCATATCATTCAACCCATCCCCCTGTCAAGAAAACGACAGAGAAGGGCTCTTGACAAATTGATACATTTGTATTAACATGTGTTCACGGCCATGACGCAATCCAATTACCGTGAGCTCCAGTGTAAGTCAGCCTTGAACCGGGTTTCCGGGATGCATTTTGGATGGTCACTTAACCCTTACCAAGGCTGTTTCCACAGTTGTGTCTATTGCTTTGCTCGCCATCACGCCCAATTAGCGGATCGCGACCCCGGAGAAGGTTTTTCTGCAAACATCGGTGTGAAAATCAACATCGTTGAACAACTCCGGAAAGAACTCTCCCGGAAAAGTTGGAAGGGCGAATCGGTGGTGCTCGGGACAGCAACTGACCCTTACCAACCGATCGAAGGTCGATACAAGCTCACCCGCGGGTGCCTTTTAGCCTTGCGAGATTATCGCACTCCTGTTCAGATCATCACCAAAGGAACGTTGATTGTTCGAGATCTCGATGTTTTGGTGGAACTGGCAAAACGAGCCAAAGTCTCCGTCTCATTCAGCGTTCCGACGGTGGATGAAACGGTCTGGAAGAAAACCGAACCTGGAACTTCCCCTCCCCTTCAGCGCCTTCGAGTTCTAAAGCAACTGGTGGAAGCTGGCGTTGAAGCAGGGGTTGGCATGGCTCCACTCCTGCCCGGAATTAGTGATTCCCCCTCCCAACTGGAAGCCACGGTCATGGCAGCGGCAAAGGCGCGCGCTTGTTTTGTTTGGGCAGGCACCGTCTACTTAAAACCGGGGACGAGGGAACATTTCTTTCGATTCATGAAAAAAGAACTCCCCCATCTTCTTCAGCGATATGAACAGATTTTTTTCAAGCCTTATGCCCCAAAAAGTGTGACAATTCCAGTCCAAGAGAAAGTGCGAGAATTTAAGAAACAATTCCAGGTTCGAGATCGGCGCCTACAAAAACTAAAGCCTCCTGAAAAGCCAATTCAGCTTCAGCTCATTTGAAGATTACTCGATCTCGAGTGTTCGTCTCCCCGCGCGAATAAGCTTCTGTTCTTCTTGCAAAACATACCGGATAATCGCATCTCGATGGCTTTCCTCAAGATTGAGAAACCGCAATCCATACGTTGTATTTCCATAGCGATCCAGCTTTGTCCACAAAACCTCACCAATTAAAGAAACCTGCTCATCTTGAATCGGGAGGGAAAAGGCGATCAAAGTGCCAATTGAAAATCGCCGACGGCAACGAACTCCCATTCCGGTAGCACTTAAGTCCACCAAAGTCAAACGATCGACTTGCTTTTCCCACCGCTGAGAAGCCCCGGGCTCATAAATCGTAAACTCGACGGTATTCTCGCGCGGAATTCGAAAAAATTTCCGCCGATCTTTTCCGGTTTTCCTCGCCATCGTCGCAAACCAGCGCCCACGCTCAGCGTTCACAAACTCATCGATCATTCCACGATAGCGCGGCTCCGAATTGGTAAAATCAATTCCCGATAACCACTGGTTTTGAAATCGAGTTCCCCAGGCCACTTTTCCCAAGATTTGAATCGGAGTCTCCTTCCCGATCGAAAATCGAACAAAGAGATAACTGTTTGGAACCAGTTGCTCCCCGGATAAACCTTTCATTCCGATGTTGCTCAGGTTTAACGCTAAGAAGTTCTTTCCCACCTTATCCCATTGTTCTCCCTGATACAAATAATACGTGGCGGGAATTGAGACGGGAACTCTTGGCATTCGTCTCTTGTCAACCTTATCCGACAGTTCGTAAGAAAGAAATTGAATGATTTCTTCCTGAATTCGATCTTGTTCCAGCTGATAATTACTTCGAGGAAAAGCTGACGTATTTCTTGCAACCGAGTTTTCCATCTACCCCATTCACCCCTTTGTCCCAAAATGGAGAGACTCCTTTCTCAAAGGAGAGATTCACATTTGATTCAAGTTTATCCTTTTCCCTTCTTCCCGGCGACAAGTTTCTTGAACTCAGTAAAAATGGGAGAAGCATCATGAGGACCTGGGGCAGCTTCTGGGTGGAACTGAATCCCGATGAAGGGAAACTCCTTATGCCTAAACCCCTCGAGGGTATTGTCATAGAGATCCTGATAGGTGGGGACCAAGGTTGTGCCAAGGCTTTTAGCGTCAATTGAAAATCCATGATTGTGAGAGGTGATCGCAATGTTCCCCGTTTCCAAATTTTTCACCGGGTGATTCACTCCCCGATGACCAAATTTCAACTTGTAAGTTTTTGCACCCAAGGACAAACCTAGGAGTTGATTCCCCAAACAAATCCCCAGGGTTGGAATTTCCATTTTCAATAGTTTTCTGACTTCTTGAATGATATCGCCTAATACCGCTGGATCCCCAGGTCCATTTGACAAAACAATTCCTTCCGGTTTCAGATTCGCTGCTTCTTCCGCTTTTGTCGATGCGGGAAGGACATGAACATCAAAATTTTGCTTTAAAAGACTCCGCAAGATGTTTTCCTTTGATCCGAAGTCGTAGAGAACAACCCGCTCTCCTGGTCCTTTGTGATGCGTAATCTTACCGATCCCCACTTCTTTTACCCAGTTGGCGCCAAGCATTGACGGGGAAGCTTTTACTTTTCCCAGCAACTCGTTCTTGGTTGAGCCCATCGATGAGAGAACCGCACGCATCGCTCCTTCTTGCCGCAAATGCTTAACGATTCCACGAGTATCCACATCCGCAAGCCCAATCACCGATTGTTGAGACAAGAAATCCTGGAGGCTTTCCTTGGCGCGCCAATTTGAGAAGATGGGGCTAGCATCTTTAACCACAAACCCTTTCAAATAACAGCGAGACGATTCCATGTCTTCAAGGCTAATGCCATAATTTCCAAGATGCGGAATGGCCATCACCACGATTTGTCCGGCATAACTTGGATCGGTTAACACCTCTTCATAACCCGAGAACGCCGTGTTAAAAACAGCCTCGCCGAACACCTCGCCTGAAGCTCCAAAAATGGAACCTTCCCAAGAAGTACCATCCTCCAAAAGCAATATTCCTGATTTCATGGCTTGGAAACTTTCTTCAGTGGTTTTCCTTGTTCCTGGCATACCCTGTGAAACTCACTCCTCAGCCGCCTTGAGGTCCCTCCATGTAATTGCCGCTGCGGCCAGGCACCGGATAACAGATTGTTCCTCTCCATTCTGGAAGAGTTTCTCGAATAGAAACACTCACTGCTTCCTGCTCTGGCCGACTGATTTGCCGGTCCACGTAAGAAGAGGAACACAACGCATCCCCCGAAACAATAAGCTCCGATCCCCCATTTGAAGCATCCCCAACTTCTCCAACAAGTCTTCCGATAACAATGACGGGCCTTTCACCGTTTTGATGATCCCTTAAAACAATATACCGATCTCGCCCGAGGCTCAAAACCGCTTCTTCAGAGTCAACTGCTTTTGAGGCCCTTGGATTATGGATGTGCGTGCTAAGTTCTGCCGGTTCTTTACGCGGCAGACCTCCAGGTATCTGGGTCATATAACCCCCTTGTTCATAATATATCTTTACCATTATCACGGCAGGATCAAACGTAGTCAACGGAATTCATAATAAATTAACAACTTAGCAACAAGGAGAGATCGCGATTTTCGCATACAGGAACTCCTCTCTCTCCAAGAGAACTGCAATGCCATGATCAAAAGGGGCGTTTTTCTTTTCCTCTTTCTGTCAGCCTCCCCCGTTTTTGCCGGTGATGAAAAGCCACCAATGCTTGCCCATCCCTACGTTTTAGTCACCATGCTTCTCATGATCGCCATCCTTTACACCTATCTCCTCACCGCTAAGAAGGGAAAACTCCCCTTCATCCGCACTCTCCCTGGTCTGAAAGCCATCGATGAGGCGATTGGAAGAGCCACCGAGCTCGGAAAGCCCGTCTTGTACCTTTCGGGGCTCGGGGACGTTGACAACATCCAAACCTTGGCAGCCCTATCGATTCTAAGTCACGTGGCCAAGAAAGCCGCGGAGTACGATACCCCCCTCATCATGCCCAGCATGTACTCGGTCACCATGGTAACCGCACAGGAAGTGATCAAGGAAGCACACCTCCGTGCTGGAAGGCCTGACACGTATAACCCCGATAACGTTTATTATGTCTCTGACGAACAATTTGCATTCGTGGCCCACACAAACGGCGTCATGGAACGGATGCGTCCAGCCGCCAACATTTACATGGGGGCGTATTTTGGAGAAAGCTTGATTCTCGCGGAAACGGGTCATGCCACCGGTGCTATCCAAATTGCGGGAACCGCAGAAACAAGTCAACTCCCTTTCTTTGTGGTGGCCTGCGATTATTGTTTGATCGGTGAAGAACTTTATGCGGCAAGCGCCTACCTTTCCCAAGATGCGAAGCAAATGGGAAGCATCAAAGCTCAAGATGTGGTCCGTCTTATCGTCCTTGGGTTCATTCTGGTTGGCTCGATCTTGGAAACGGTGAACTTGCCCCATTACGCCGACTTCTTTCAGAAGGTCTTGGGGGGAGGATAATGCAGCGGCAGATCCCGATGTTTATCGTTTTTGTGTCAGGTCTGACGATGATCGTCGATTATTTTTTTCCGCGAGTTCCCTACATTCAGGGAGCCCGAGAAATCTTCCTCAATTGGGGACGGATTGCCCTCACCTTCGCCATGATCCTCGGCATCATGAACTTGCTTATGAGTAACCTCCGAAAAGTGGCCCTCCGAAAAGCCGGATGGATTTACAACGTGATTCTTCTTGGAAGCTTTGCGCTCACGTTTTACTTTGCGGTGCAATACAAAATGGTCCCCTCTGGAAACACGTTCATCACGCACAAGGGGACTGACATGGGTAGCTCCGGAACTATGAGCTTTGCAAGCAAGATTTTCTTGGATGTTTATACCCCCTTGTCAGGCACTATCTTTTCGTTGGTCGCCTTTTTCATCGCCTCAGCCGCGTTCCGTGCTTTTCGAGCCAAGAACATTGAAGCAATTCTTTTGCTCTCATCGGCTATTGTCGTGATGCTCGGTTCCATTCCGTTTGGAGACTCTCTCTTTGCCTGGCTTGGCTTGGAACACATCTTGGGGCACCGCAATTTTTCGTGGCTTTCGACTCAGATTCAGCAGATTCCGATGTCTGCAGCCCAAAGAGCCATTAACTTCGGGGTGGCCTTTGGAATGGTTTTCATGTCAATTAAGATCTTGACCGGGATTGATCGCTCTTATTTTGGTGGGGGAGGAGAATGATCGAACGGCTTCAAACGTTAGACCGTCGTTGGATTTTTCTTATCCTTTTTCTAGCGGTAGCGGGGAGCCTCTTGTTTCCACACACGCTCCATGTAGCCGTCGAGCCTTATGTGCAAAAGGCGTACGACACGTTGGACTTACTAAAGCCTGGAGACAAAGTGTTGATGGCTTTTGATTACGGTCCATCCGTGGCGCCAGAAATTCACCCAGCCGCTTTAGCCATGTTACGGCATTCTTTTGAGCGAGGCGCCAAGGTGGTCATGTACACTCTCTGGAACGAAGGTCTCCCGTTCTTGGATGCCAGCATTCAGCATGTTGCAGTCCCGATGGGGAAAAGGGAAAATATCGATTACGTTAACCTGGGCTTCAAATGGGGAGGCTTGCAGGGCTCGAGTGTCATCGAAGGGATGGGCTCTAACCTGAAAGCTGTTTTTCCGGTGACACATGAGGGAGTCCCCTACGATCAAGTTCCCATCCTCCAAGGGGTAAAAGGATATCGAGATTTCAAAGTTCTGATTGCGGTGTCCGCAGGATCCCCCGGGGTGGATGAATATGTTCGTTATGCGAATGCGCGCTACAGCATACCAATTGTTGCGGCGGTCACGCGTGTCTCAGCCCCGAAAGAATTCCCTTATGTCAATGGGAAGCAGATTTATGGACTTTGCTCTGGCCTCGTGGGAAGCGCGGAGTACGAGGAGCTCATCCATCATCCGGGGCTTGGAATTGCTGGACTTTTTGCCCTGTCGGTGGCCAATCTCGTGGTTATCGCCTTTATCGTTTTTGGAAATCTTATTTACTTTTGGGGAAGGAAGAGCAAAAAAGGATGAGCCATGATCTTGGCGTTTGGGTAGCCGCACTTCTTACCCTTGCGGCTTTGAGTTTTCTCTACAAAGACAATCTTTTTTATCGGATTGCAGAAAACATCTTTGTAGGAGTTTCTTCTGCTTGGGTATTCGCGACGAACATCCATTCTGATCTCATTGATGACATGCTTCTCAAAGCTTTCCCCCAC
The DNA here is from genome assembly GCA_013286945.1 of Candidatus Melainabacteria bacterium. Classification (GTDB taxonomy): domain Bacteria; phylum Vulcanimicrobiota; class JABDET01; order JABDET01; family JABDET01; genus JABDET01. The sequence continues at coordinate 10,191 of JABDET010000038.1, read as the reverse complement.
GCGTTTCATCAGCCTGGACCGCCGGATCTCAAGCCACTTTGGGGAGGGCTTATCGGCCTCCTCATTCTCTCCCGCCTCATTCCTGGTTGGACTTCACTCTCGCGCTGGGGCATTGCTTTCGTGGTTGGGTTTCAAACAGGGATCCAGCTTTTCGGAGCCATCGTCGGGAACGTCTTATTGCAGTTGAACTCAACCATTGTCCCCCTCTTTGTTCCACGCAATCTTTCTGCTACGCTTCGAAATGGCCTTGGAACACTTGGCACCTTCACAAGTCTCAGCTATTTTTATTTCTCGAGGGAACAAAAAGGATGGTTCGGCGTTGTAACACGACTCGGGGTTTGGTTTCTCATGATTTCGTTTGGAGCGGCGTATGGATCCACGGTGATGACTCGAATGAGCATTCTCATAGGACGGCTTCAGTTTTTGCTCTCCACTTGGCTCGGGGTGATCCACACATGACATGCCTCTTGCCCCTCGTGTTCCAGTGCGCGAGCAGGGGTGCCGTCGTCACTCATTCTCGACGGCCGTCCTTGGCCGTCTCCGAGGTGAAAAGGGCGAACCGCCATCCTAACGGTTCGCACCTTTTCAATTCCGTTCCTCGGCACCCCCGCTCGCTACTGGAACAGAAGGGATCGAAATGAAGTATTGCGAGCTCAAGGCTTTCTTTCGACATGGGTTTGCAATTCAGGAAGAAAAGACGACACCAGATGAACACTGTTTCATTGACCAAGTCGCTGAGAAAGCGAAGCGGTATCACTTGACCTTTCCGCTTCTTGCGTTCGTGGAAGGACTCCGACCGGCGAGCTATCTTGCATCGAGCTTGCTTACTGGCCTCGAACCATTCGCCGAGCTCTTCTTCCCCACTGACACGTATAAAAAGCTTGTCACGTTTGTCGGGAAACGAAAAAGCCTAGAGCAACTGGTCGAAAAACTCGGGGAGTGAAAAGGCAAAGTCAAGGATCAAGTATGCGAAGCGGATCAACGCCAAGCGTTCGCATGAGCTTGACGAAGCAATAAGTCGCTCTGTATTGATTCCAGCTGCTCATGCGCAAAATGCTCGGGACCTGACATTCTGTCCCCTCAACAAAGTTTACCGAAATCTCGGCAAGTTGCGCAAGCTCAGCACGCGAGAGTTCCTTGGATTTCCTTCCATTCCTCACGGTCTCCCAAATCCGATTCGCCACAGCATCGAATTTTCTCCCCTGCAACTTGGAAAGCTTCAAAGCCTTCTGTAGCACCGCTTCCTCAACGGTCGGCCTTGAGTTGTGGCCTTTCAACCTTGGAAACGCGGCCCTCACCACACGGGTTACCGGTTTTAGCACCATTGGCCTCCTAGCTTGGTTTTCCGCTTGTTTTGACTTCAAGCAAATGGATGGGATCGACACCAAGTGCTCCCATCAGCTTGAGGAACTTGGGGACTACTCTATTCGGTTGGCGCATGAACAGGATGCCAGGGGTTCGAGTTTCCGTATCTTGAACGAAGTTTACCGTGACCCCGGCCTGTTCCGCAAGCTCGGCCCGCGAGAGCTTCATGTCGCGCCTTCTATTTTTCGCCGTCTCGCGAATCCGATCTGCTACGTCGTCAAACCTCTTCCCTCGTGACTGGGTAATCTCCAGAAGTTTCAGTCGTACCGCTTCTTCGATAGTAAAACGAGCCGGACCTGGGCCATTCGGGGAATCGGGGAACATGGCTTCTGCGGCTGCCTTACCTAGACCCGCTTTCGCCAGTTCGCCTGCGAGCTCGCAAGCCGCCACTCTAAATTGATACACCGTCAGGAGCTGACGAAGCACATCCGTGACCTCACCGTTGGATTTCAGGGCAGGCCCCAAACGCGACAAATCCTCGATGATCTCATCTTTCGCAGCCATATAAACGCTGTCTCCATTCCTATCTCCAGGAAAGGCCTTCTCGACCTTTCCTCGCACATTCTCAGAATTCAAGCCAGCGGAGCGATCGGTTTGCCAATTTGTATCCGATTGCGCCAAAATGAACCCCATCCCAAACTTGGTTGTCTGGACTGCTACGCGATCTATGGCGTTTTTCACGATGTTCGTCTCCTTAACGAGATTCCTCTCTCGAGCTTGGGGCTACCCAATTCGAAATGACACAACCTGCCTAGCTTGGTTTCTCGCTTTTTTCAGCTTCGAGCATTTCGAGGGGATCGACACGAAGTGCTGCCGCTACCGTGATAAAATTGGAGGCAGCTTTGTTCGTGGGCGCTTGCTTGCGAAGAATAATCGATGGACAATTGGTCATCCGCCGAACAAAATCTGATCGAACTCCCAGCTCCCTCTGCTTAAGCCTGCTCTCGTGCACTAAGGTGTCCAGTTTAACACGCAACTTTTCACAGTACTCACGGAACTCTTGCACCGGCAATCTTCTGATCGCTTCCAACTTGGATCGCACCTGTTCCTCGATGGTGAATTCAGCGAGCTCTGGACCGTTCTGAGAATCGGGCGATATGGCTTGTGGCCGCAGCAAGTCTACTGGATCAATTCCAAGTATCCTTGTAACTTTGACAAGGTTAAAGATTAGGCTCGACAGCCTATCTGAACCAAGTAAACTGCTGGCGCAATTTTCTATTTTCTTGACAAATTGAAGTGCAACTTCCGCAGTGTCTGCGAGCTTCGCTTGCGTAAGGCGCTTTGACGATCGAACGACCTTCAGTGTGTCTCCGATCCTAGCCGCCTGTTGTCGAAATTCGCTGTTGGATAGCTTGCGTAGTTCCGTTATTCTTCGCCCTACTTGTTCCGCGTTGGGGTACATAGCTTGCGCGGCTGCGATTCCAAGGCTAGCCTTCGCAAGTTCTCCCGCGAGCTCACAAGCTACTTTAGCCTGCAACTTGTAAACCTCAACAAAGTCATCAAGCGCATTGGCAACGTCGGCGGGACTCTCCATTAAAGGCCCGACATGAACCAGGTCGTCGGTGACCTCTTCCGTCGCAGTCAAGTAAACTGTATCCTTGTTAGGCGGAATAACGCTCTGAATTGCATCACGCAACGTCTCAGCCACAAAGTGGTCGCCGACATGCCAGCCGAGTTCCTCGCTGCGCTGCGCGAGGAACTTTGCCATACGAACCTTCGTGGTCTCGACGGCTACGCGATCCACAACAGGTCTATCGACCTCAGTGCGCATCACTTCTTGAATGGACATTTACGCCTCCCCTGGGCAGGCACGAGTTCTTCAATTATACAGCCAAGGAGCGGCAATGCCAAGAAACAATGTGAAATGCGTGTTAACGCGTTGTTAACTTTTAGGAATTACGAAACCCCAAGCTTGGCTTTGGCTTGGGGGGACATGCGACTCGGATCCCAGGCCGGCTCCCACACCACCGTTACGGTGGCGTCAGAAACGCCAGGGATCGCTTTCACTTTGGCTTTGGCGTCAAGCGCGATGTCTCGAGCCATGCCGCATCCTGGGGTGGTCATCGTCATGGTAATGTGCACCTTATTTTCTTGGTCGATCTCAACACCATAAACCAATCCCAAATCAACAATGTTCACCGGGATCTCCGGATCCTGGCATTGCTTCAAAGCATCAAACACTTGATCTTGAGTTAACGTAGACACGAAAACGCCTCCATTCAGGGCTGACCGCCTTGTTCTGTTTCCCTTTCAGGCTCCAATTCCTGCACACCGTGCTTCACAACCCATTGTTCATAAAGGTCAACCGGGAGCTCACTCAAGAAAGGGGATGGATGCGAAAGCACGGTTTGCCTATAACCCAAAGCGGGGTAAAGCATGTAAATCTGATCCTTGGCCCGAGTAACCGCCACATAAAACAAGCGGCGCTCTTCTTCCATGGCATCCGCTTTTCCATAAGCATAGCTTAGCGGAAAATGGCCATCCAAGAGCCAGGGAACAAAAACCACACGCCACTCCAGTCCTTTAGCTCGATGAATGGTGGTTAAAACTACGGCCCCTTCTTCTTTTTCATCGGGGAGTAGAATGTCTTCTCCGCTTAGTCCTTCTTGGAGCGCAATCTCTGAAAGAAAAGACTCCACATCTTGGTAGCGTAACGCAAAATTCGAAAGCTCTTCGAGGTCAAGCTTTCGCTCTCGGTAATTTGGAAAACTTGACCTCAGATAATCGTCATAGAATTCAAGAAGCTGCCGAATGGCTTCCGATGGATTTCCTTTCATTTTGTCGGTGACAAGCAGCAACTCAGCCAGAGAAAGAAGTCGCTCCTGACCGCGCCTTGGGACCAAGTTGCCGATTTCTTTTCCTTTGAGTTCAAGAAAGGGATCGGTACTTTGTTGAAGCTTCTCCCAGATTCGTAGCACTGTCTTTCCACCAATGCCTCCAGAGACCTTGAAGATTCTTTTCCAAGCAAGCTCATCTTTCGTGTTTTGCACCACACGAAGAAAAGCAAGCACGTCCTTGATGTGGGCTTGCTCGAAGAAACGAAGTCCAGATCGGAGCTCGTAAGGAATATTCCTCCGCGTAAGCTCCAACTCGATTTCAGCTGATTGATAGTGGGCTCGATAAAGAATGGCCATATCCGACAAAGCAAATCCTTCATCCCGAAGCTCGAGAATTCGCTGAGCAACAAATGCCGCTTGTTCGTCCGGATGTTGGAGCGGAATTACAGCTGGCAAAAATCCCTTCGGACGAACACTTCTTAGCTCTTTCTTAAATTGCCGCTCATTCTTCGCAATGATGGCATTAGCCAGTTGCAAAATTTCCGGAATGCTTCGGTAGTTGGTTTCTAATCGATAGATCGTTGTCCCCGCATGATCTTCTGGAAAATCAAGAATGTTCTGGAATTCAGCGCCGCGAAACGAATAGATGCTTTGTGCGTCATCCCCAACCACCAAGACATTTTCATGTTTCAAAGCCAGTTCTTTCACAATTTGCGCTTGAAGGCGGTTGGTATCCTGATACTCATCGACTAAAATATGGGTGAATTGTGAAGCCATCTTTTCCCGTGCCTCGGGAAATTCGGTGAGAAGTCGATACCAAAGGAGTAATAAATCATCAAAATCAACAAGAAACGCGCTCTTCTTTCGGGTTTCATACCGCTTGAAAATGGCCTCAAACTCTTTCGCCAACTGCACGTAATGTGGATAACGTAATTGGACCACTTCATCAAGTGTCTTCCCCGTATTCAAAGAATAACTTAAAATGTCGGCAAGAAGATCTCCTTTGGGGAAACGTGTTGCCTTTGTTTTGATCCCAAGATCCACCACGCATTCCTGCAAAAGAAACTTGCTGTCTTCCGAATCAAGGATCGCAAAATTATTCGGCATTCCCAGGTATTGCGAATATCGACGAAGCATGAAGTTTCCCACATGATGAAAAGTTCCACCCCAGATACGAAACTCGTTGTCCCCGACGAGTCTGGCAACACGGTCCAACATTTCACGCGCGGCTTTGTTGGTAAAAGTCAAGAGTAGTATTGCTTCAGGCGGCACCCCTTTTTGAATCAAGTGAGCCACACGATAAACCAAAACACGCGTTTTTCCGCTTCCGGCTCCAGCTAAAACCAACATGGGTCCTCCAGGAGCCGTGACCGCGGCGAGTTGTTCGGGATTAAGCTCTTCGCTAAATCGGATTGGAAGCGGGTTAGCCTGGGGCTTCAATGTGTAAGAACGAATGTGAGGTGTCGACATACGAGGCTAACGGGCCAGAGCCATCAGAAGAAAACTGTAGCCTATGAGGAAAAGCGAACCCCAACCAAGAATTATGTCCAAAAATTTTTGCCCAGTCCCTTTTGCCCTCCCCGCGGGAAAAGGAAGCGCAATGAGAAAACCAGCGATAAGCCCGCCAATGTGAGCGGCATTGTCAACAAACGATCCAAGCACAAAACCGATGAGCAAAATGGAGCCAATCCAGCGGAGGAGACCTTTCCCCATCACGCGTCCATAACTGCTCCAATTTCGCACACTGTAGGCCAACAAGACTCCGGCAAGCCCCATGATGGCCCCCGATGCACCAATGCCCAAATACTGCGGATGCATCCACATGCTGGCCAGGTCTGCGAAAATAGCCGAAACCACGTAAAAAAAGAGATAACGCTCCCAACCATAAAACTCTTCAACCGCCCGACCCAAACTCACAAGAACCATCATGTTGAAAAAAATATGCATGAAATTCGCATGGAGGAAAGCAGACAAAATAAGCCGCCACCATTCCCCATGACCCAAGATGAGCGCGGTGTCTTTTGCACCAAATCGATCGAGTACTTGCATATCCACCGACATCAAAATCCCTTTGTCCTTACTGAGAAGCCACGTAAGCAAGAACAAGGAAACATTCGCTAAGAGAATCCCGGACGTGATTTCGCCCTGAAGTGGAATGTGCTTTCGTGCCCAAGAAAACAAGGAGCTTGATGGAGTTGAAGTGATAGCATCACCACATTGGAAGCAGCGCGTATCGCTCGGATCTAATAAGACTCCACAAACAGGACATACACGAACTCGTGCATTGGGAACCATCGGTTTTTTTCTAAAGGGTGGCGCCATTTTTCACTCCACACACACTGCAGTATATTTCCCGAGGCAAGAGAATAATCCCGCAGCTTGAGCAACGTGGATAAAGGGCTTTGGGGAGAATCCGACGGGCTTCACCCTCCAGATCCAAGCCTTCTTTTCGCATTCTAAAGTTAAGATAGACTAACGTCACAAGCACTCCGCGCAAAGGGAAAATCAACACCTCAAGGAGATGATACCAAACCGGAACGCCCGGTTCGTTGCCTGGAATTCGCCCTGCCATTTGATTGACAATTTGCATCACGAGGTGTGGGCTTAAGGCCGTAAGCGAAATGGCTCCCACCAGCAAATACTCGATGATAAAGACGATACCAACTGTTTGCATAAAGTCGCTTGCCACCAGCTGAGCGGATCGTCGCAAGCCTCCAATCACTCCTCTTCCTTCAAAGAGGATGGCTGGACAAAACAAGAAAAACGATGCATGCAAGCAAAGCCCTGGAACAAAGCAAAAGAGATAACCTAAAGACTGTGAAGACAATGCCAGGAAATTCGCCCCGAACAGCTTCCAATAGTTTCGGAGAGCGTCCTTATAAGCCGCTTTTATGCCGATGCTTTCTCCCGAAAGAAATCCGGCTGACGCACTCACCACTGCACCAAAACAGAGGGGGAAGACGAGAAACGCCCCGAGCAAAGAGAGGCCAATAATCAAAAATTGAGCAACAAAGGGATCGACAAACTGTTGCACAAGACTGACGACACAGTAAAAAGGAAGCTGCAAAATGCAAGTGATCGCAAGCAAAAGACCAAAACACCTTCGATACACCCAAAAACAACCATCCATGATTTCCATGAGGCTCCATGGATGTAACTCCAAATGGGTGGGGGCGTTAGATTCCTCGGGCAATTCCGCCGTCAACCGAAACGGAGATTCCAGTCATGAAACTGGCAGCGTCTGAAGCTAGAAAAACGACTAAGCTTGCAACATCCTCGGGTTTTCCAACCCTTCCCATCGGAGAAGACCGCACCATCAATTCTTTTACTTTCTCTTGGGTGATACCCATGGTTGCCGCCACCTGTTTTGCCATCTCTTCCATCAGATCCGTCTGAGTTACCGCGGGATTGATACTAAGGACGCGAATCTTTTCAGATGCATGGCGACTGGCCACAGCGCGCGTTAAGTTGAGCAGCCCTGCGTTGATCACCCCTGGAACAACCGCATAACCATCGGGTTCCTTCCCATATCCCCCTACAATATTCAACACCACTCCCCCACCTTGCTTTTGCATCCATGGAATCACAGCTCGCGTCAATCGGATGTATCCAAGAAGCTTGAGATTGAGGTGATGTTCCCAAGCCTCATCCGATGCTGACAACAGGTCACCGATGTGAGCACTTCCCGCATTGTTGACCAAAATGTCGATTCTTTGAAATGCTTGAGCGGCTTGCTTAATAAAACTTTCTTGATCTTGTTTTTTAGAAAGATCTCCAGCAATCGGGACCACGCGAACCCCAGTCTGCTTGGCAATCTGGTCTGCCGTTTTTTGCAGCCCTTCTTTGTCCCGGGAAGAAATGGCAAGATCCACTCCTTCAGAAGCCAGTGCCAAGGCAATGGCTCGACCGATCCCCTTCCTGGCTCCCGTGACAGCAGCAACTTTACCTTTAAGTCCAAGATTCATGAGTGAGAGATATTAAATGACGGATGAAACTTCTCCTTTAAGCCTAGGGGACACTTCCTAACTGGGTAATGGCAAGGACGGAAGTGTCCCCACAAAAGAGAGAACAGGGAATCGCATTATTTATCTTGAACTCGTCGGCATGCATCGCATTGCGGTGATTCCTGGAGATGGCATTGGACCTGAAGTCATTGAGCAAGGGATCAGGATTCTTGAAAAAACGGCAAAGCTTTGCCACTTCGAACTTGCCTTCATTCACTTTCCATGGGGAGCCAATCATTATCTGAAATCAGGAGAAATTCTCCCCACCCATGCCTTGGAGAATCTTCGAACCCATGACGCAGTTTACCTCGGTGCCATCGGGGATCCTCGAGTTCCTCCCGGTGTTTTGGAACGAGGAATCGTTGGAGCTTTGCGTTGGACACTTGATCTATACGTCAACCTGAGACCCGTAAAGCTTTACAACGCAGATTACTCCCCGCTCAAAGAAATAAGGCCCTCCGATCTCGACATTTTGGTGGTCCGCGAAAATACCGAGGACATCTACACCGGGCCATCTGGTTTCATCAAGAAGGAAACCGCTGACGAAATGGCTTTAGCCATCGCATTTTATTCACGAAAAGGGGTAGAGCGGATCCTCCGCTATGCCTTTCAGGCAGCACGAGAGCGAAGAAAAAAATTGACTTTGTGCGATAAGGCTAACGCCATTCCAGCACAAGAACTTTGGCGAAGAGTTTTTGAAGAGATTGGGAAGGAGTTTCCAGACATTGAACGTCAAGTCATCTATGTGGATGCGTGTGCCATGGCCATGGTTCGCCGCCCACAAGATTTTGATGTGATTGTCACCACCAATTTGTTTGGAGACATCCTCACCGATTTAGGGGCAGAACTTTGCGGCGGAATGGGAGTGGCTCCTTCGGCCAATATTTTTCCGGGAGAGTTTGGTGTTTTCGAACCGATTCACGGATCGGCTCCCAAATACGCTGGAACCGGAAAAGCCAACCCCATTGGCGCAATACTTGCAGGGGCTATGATGCTTGAATTTCTCGGGGAGAAAAAAGGGGCCACCTTGATCGAGTCGGCAACAGTAGAAGCGCTTCAAACCAAAAAGCTTAGCAGTCTAGGGGCTGGAGCTAATCTGGATACTAAAGAAATTGGCTCGTTAATCGAAAGCTACCTGAAAGTCTAGTCTTCCACGCACTCAGGAATGTCTCGCCACAGGGGTTCCCCTTGAGGCTTGAAATTTTTCGTGGCGATGAAACTCATCCCTCGATAAAAGTTTACCTTGAATTTTCCCCCCCCAAATCGATGAAACAAATACTCCATTGGGTTTTCATACAGCGGCAAGATTTCGGGGGAATTGATCGGATGAATGGCTAAACGCTTAAAACGAATCGTTCCCATCCACGGCTCTTGAACAAGAATTTTCAAGCTCCCCTCTTCCGTGGCTTCCTGAAAAGACTGCTCCAAGGTAATGTTGGGTCTTTTTTCAGTCTTCTGTTGATTCTCGAGGTACTCTCGGTAAAGCTCAAATACCCAGCTCATCTTCCCATGATTCTCAAAGGGAATCGGCGGCTCCTCTCCGAGCCCCCCGGGTCGTCCGAAAGGACGAGCCAATTTAGTCCGAACGGTGAATTGAGCAAATGTCCCCGAAGTGTTATAATGAAGTAGTAAAGAATTTGGAGGATGCGTCGAAAGGCAGTTTGTACCCCCTGGTCGCTTGAACTGCCTGGAGCAAATAGCGAAACCGACCTCCAAGCTTGTTTAAGACAAGCTTGCAAAGCATCCTCCCGAACAAGCTACACGATCCAGCCTTTCAGGTGGAAGTTTTTCGAAAGCGTGAGCACGAGAACACGAGTTCGTGGGGGCCTTTTCGGGAGCCTTAGGAGAGAGAGCACTACTAGAGGGAGGGAGAAGAAAGCCGCGCCATAGGCCGGTTTTCTTGCTTTTTTTAACAGCTAGTCATGCGCAGGAAACTTCTGCACGCGGTTGTTCCCGGTGTCCACCACATAGACGTTGTTTTCCGAATCAACCGCAATGGCTGTAGGACTCTTGAATTTCCCTGGAGCTCCCCCTTCGCTTCCCCA
>JABDET010000037.1 GCA_013286945.1 Candidatus Melainabacteria bacterium | reverse complement strand
GATCTTGTTTTGAGGAACTTGTTCGTGGTTAACCAGATAGTATAACACGGAGGTAGCCCGAGCGGCGCTCAGATGCCAATTCGAGGGAAAAAGAGGGGTAGAAATGGGAACATTATCCGTGTGGCCTTCAACAAGAACGTGAAAAGGCGCATCAGACAAGAATCGCCCAAACTGAGTTAGAACATCACGAGCGGACTCGATCAGTTCTGATTGGCCAGACGCAAAGAGAAGCTCTTCTTTGAAGCTGGCTACGGTTCCACGCGGAGTCACTTCGATCTCGATCATGTGATCCAGCTTTCTGGTGTGAATCCACTGGCGTATCTTCAGCTCAACGTTGCGCATTTCAAGCCATTGCGCTTGCGATACGGACTGCGCATTTTGAATGGTCGGATGCGTGGTGTTTGCATAAGAAGGGTTCGGTTTGGTCTTGATGAGAGCAAAGTACGCGATCAGGAAGAGAGCGACGAGAAGCGTCATGAAATCCGCATAGCTGATCATCCACCGACTGTGCCCTTCGGGATCATGTTGAGGAGTTATTCGGTCCGTGTCTCGAAACGATGGCTTGTGCTCCCCAAAGCGAAGGCGAGTCATTTATGAAAGTTCCTCCTGCCTTGCACTCCAGGTTGACCGAAATGATCGTCGCCACGATCGTTCTTTTCCGTTGCCGGACACCGCCATTTTATCGTCGGTCCCTGTGGACACATAGGAAGCCATCTTTTCCTCTACCGCGCGTTTGCTAGCGCCTCTCTCAACCGAAATGAATCCATGATAAATCATCTCCAACTCTTCTTCAATGACTCGTTTTCTATACTCAAGCTTGCTTGCGATGGGGAAGCAGACCGCATTGGCAAAAGCAACTCCCCACAACGTGGCCACGAACGCTCCGGCAATCGAACCCCCAATTTGACCTGACTCGGTTAAATTGGAGAGGGCTGACATGAGTCCAACGACCGTCCCCACGATGCCTAAGGTTGGAGAAGTTCCTCCCATTTTTCGAAAGAAGTTGATTCCAAATTCGTAAGGGTAAAGCTTCCGCTCCGATTCTTTGTTCATGAAATCACGAATGATCCGAGGGGTCGTGCCATCCACCACCAAGGCTAACCCTTTTCGAATAATGCTGTAAGGGATGGAAGCACGCATCGATTCTACGGCTAACGTTCCAGCCTTACGCATGCGCTCGGCGGCTTGTGCAAAAATCTCTGCGATTTCCTGACGACGATCCTCAGGCTCAATGAAGGCCTCGATGACCAGCCAATAGAGCATCCCGCAATCTTGGAGAGAAAAGCCAACCATGGTTACAGCAAAACTTCCCACCACAATGAAGACGGTGGGTGGAAGGCTTAAAATGGTGTGAAAGTTACTCCCACTGGCCATCGTGAAGAGAAGAAGGGCTGCAATGGCTCCGGCAAACCCTACCATGCTTGCTAAATCAAGTTTTTCTTTCATGTCAACGACCCCCGTTTATTTTAAATGAGCAATCTGGTGCTTGTTAATTCGTGAAGTGTGCGTTTGAAGTTGACTTGGATGATGCGTTCTTTGTGGGTTTGCGCGGTCTTTGGTCGCGTGACAAAGATGCATAAGCTTGTCTCAGTCGTTTAACAAGCGGATGACCTCTGTTGGTGACAGTCCGGCCAATAAATAGTGAACGCAGCTCTTAGTCATATCTGAAGGTTACATCGGCTTCTCCCCTTTTTTTCTTAAAGTCCCCATTTTGGTCCCCTACATAAATATATAGGAATTGATCCAACTTGTCAAATGGTACAAAAATTCAATGCGGCGTGAAAGCAAAGATGCTTTGCTAGCGCTCTGATTTTGAAATGTATCCCCATTTTCCGCCAAAGACTCCTCCGGTCCACACCGGCGCAAGCCCTTCAGCAAAATCTCCGGCTTCGCCGTATTGGGGATTGATTACAATTTGTCCGGTGATGTTGATGAAACCCCAGTTTCCGCCCATTTTAACCGCGGCAAGCCCTTCTGAAAAGGGGTGCGCATCATCAAATTGCGGTTGGATGGCGTATTCGCCGTTCTTAGAAATGTATCCCCATTTTCCGCCGAACAGATCGCCAGCCCACACGGGTGCAAGTCCCTCCGAAAAGTTTTTCACGCGATCAAAGCGAGGATTGATCACGATCTTGCCACTGGTGTTGATGAAACCCCATTTTCCTCCCACTTTGACGGCGGCTAGCTCTTCCGAGAAAGAGCGTGCATCATCAAACTGTGGTTGAATCATGTATTTTGCTTCAATGGCCCAGACTGAACACGTAACGAGAACAAGGCCCAAAAATCCTAACAGTAGTTTTTTCATGGATGGTCCTTTCGGGAAGACCTTGAGTACTTCCTCGCACACAAGGAAGCTGCCGGCCTACAGAGAATAATTTGGGGACAGAGAATAATTTGAGTTCGCAAATTCCTAATTTGTTTCAGCCCCACAAGAAAAAAAGAGCCACCTCAGTGAAGGTGGTTTGATTTTCAGGTAAAAGCTGGAGCAAATAAAGCATGCGTGTTAAACGGTCTTATCGGGAAGTCCATTCGGTGATCCCTGTCAGAGAGGGAAAGAAAGCTCGTTTTGCGGCTGTGAAGCGCGAGCTTGCAACTCCCGACTACGTGGGAGCTCCCGCGGATCTTGATGTGTGTACAGCTGCACGTACCGGTACTGGTCTATCGCAAGTTCGCATTCCGTATCGGGATCTGTCGACCGCTTTGAAGCGCTTGGGGGGCCAAGCCAATCTGGAGGACCTCGCCGCCTTTTTTCGACAAGAGAAAGCGTCGCTGTTTCCGCAGAATCTGGAGGTTCGGCTAACCGGAGATGATTTCGGCCCGCCGATTGCAAGTGCGACGTTCTCTCACATCGGTTCCTTGCAACGCGGGATTTCTGTTGAGATTGAATACACGGAGCCAGACAGCACGAGTTTTCGATTACAGCGCGTCTTGGCAGCAGGCTTCAGTGAAACCCCGGCCGAAATGGCGTTACCCCACTGGCCTGCAGAAAGAAATTTACCCCGTTACAATGAACTCACAGGATTGAAGATCGAAAAAGAGGTTGAGCCCAACGGCCCCTGGGTTGATCTCGGGTGCGCAAAGGCGGTCGCATTGCACGAAGTTGCGAAAGATCGGCGCATTGAAGTAGCAGGGGTAAATCTCCATAAATACCACAAGCGCCCCGCCGGAAGCTTTTTCCCTGTCGGACCTTTTCCTCGAATATGGCTATTTTACGCCAAGATTCCTGAGAACCCCCTTGTCCATGCGCTTTATGGTGGAAGAGCAAAGCTTGGGACCGACGTTTATAATTCCTTATCCTTTTATCGCAATCCGCTTCATTGCTTCATCTATCTCGCTTCGCTCCTGAAGTTTGGTGGGATTGGGGTCGCCGTGACTGAACCGGAAAGATTTGGAGCTCCTGCCAATTCGGGAAATCCAACCTGGAAAAAAATGAAAAGGTTTTTTCACACCTATTCAGGCCAAAGGGTTGAATTTGAGGTGTTTAAAACCCGTGGAGACGCCAGCGGAAAATGGGAGCAAGCTTTGCGGATTATCATCGAAGGAAAGGGGCGATGCGAACCTTTCCTCGGTACGGGATTTGGGCCTTTTTCCCTTGCCTACAAACTCGCTCGCGAAATCGTAGGGCGACCGGTTCGGAAAGATGAGATCCTCTGGCAGGCAGATCAGGATGGACCTAAGATTCGTAAAGTGGAATACTCTCGAACCTGAAGATTAGGCTCTTATCCCTCTTTTTCTGAAGAACATTGTGGTACGTACTTGCCGATACCATTCGGCGAGTTTAAATGGAGTGAATGATCCATCCGGATGATCCAGTTTGCGGTTTGGGTCGGCGCCGTGTTTCAGCAAGATCTCGATTACCTCGTTTCGGCCTTGGAAGGCGGCTTTGTGAAGGGGAGTCCATCCGTCATCATCGTCTGGGTTGGCCTTGTTGACATCCGCTTTCCCCTTCTCAATGAGCAATCGAGCCACCTCAGCGTAACCCCAAAATGAAGCTCGGAGTAACGAGGTTTCTCCCCGCTGATTCCTTGCGTTCGCATTGGCCTTCCCCTCCAGAAGGAGTTCAACCATGGCCGTGTCATTCCCCGTGGTTGCAAGGAGCAAAGGTGTCCAGCCCTCCTGGTCTCTTGCGTTTACATCTGCACCATTTTCAAGCAAGAATTGGGCGATATCTCGATGGCGCATGGATACAGCGTAAAACAGCGCTGTTCGGGTGTCCCCATAGCGGTTGCGGAATGGAGCATTGACATCCCACCCTTGTTTCACAGCGTCTTTCACGATTTCTAGTTCTCCGGTTTCCAACGCGGGAAGCCAAACTTCGTGAGTTTCATCTTCTGCGGTTACAATTTTTCTGCTTCTTGGACTCATCCTCGTTTCTCCTAACAAGATCAAATAGTTCCTCCTTGTGCGTTCCTGTGCTTGCTCGCTGTCCCTTTTTTATCTCTGCCAGCTAAGTCAAACCTTTGGACACAGTTTCAAAGCCGTCTCTTGCTTTGAAGAGCGGATATTTCCTAGACGTGTAGAAAGAATAGCATGCTATCAAGCGAGTGGTAAAGGTAACCATGTGGTGATATGCACCACGCTTGCGCCTGGAGGGGCACATGTCAACTGACTTCGACCTTTGGAAAGCACTGGGGCTAGCAAGGAATGAAGTGAAAATTTATGAGACACTGCTTCAGGAGGGGGAATCTTCCGTTGGTCTCATTGTGGCCAAATCGAAAATTCATCGGAGAAATGTTTACGACTCTTTGAAACGATTGCTGGAAAAGGGGCTTGTCTTTGAAATCTTACAAAAACGAGAAGGCCTTTATCAAGCGGTCGATCCGCATAAGCTTGGGGAGATGCTCGATGAGAAGCAACAGGCGCTTTCGGTGATGATGCCTCGTTTGCTCTCGCTTTATGGGAGCAAAACGCGCCGAGAAGAAATTTACATTTATCGGGGTTTAGAAGCGTACAAAAACGAGATGCGGGATGTGTTAAGGATCGGGCAAGACATGTACACCATTGGAGGAAAAGGTCTTTGGACCGATGTTCGGCTCAAAGGGTCTTTGGAACGGTTTGTTTCTGAGGCCAGCAAGAAAAAAATGACGTTTCATGTCCTCTGGGATCAGGAAGTGGGGGAGCGATCTGAGCCTCTGACGGAAAGCCTGCCAACGAAATCCAAGACTCTGCCTTCAAAGTTTTCCACCCCATCCGTGATTGATATTTTTGGGGATCACATTGCCATTTTTTCAGAAGGAAATGTTACGGGAATTGATGAGGATATCGTGTTAACGGTGATCATCAATGAGCGTATTGCCGACACTTTTAGAACGTGGTTTCAGCTCATTTGGGACTCGATTTGAAGCCGGGTGGTATTTGGGAATGGTAAAAGTAAACTTGCTTCCTTTTCCCGGGGTTGAACTGGCTTGAAGATCGCCATGTTCTAAGGTCATGAACTTCTTTGCAATGTAGAGCCCGAGCCCCGTACCTTCGCCGGTGGCGGTAGGATTCGAGCTAAAGATCAATTCCTTGGTGAAGAGTTTCGGAAATACCGATTCTGGAATTCCAGGGCCAGTATCCTCCACCTCAACAACCCCAAAGTCATCTCGAGCGCGGATGCTGATCGTGATGCTCCCCTTTTTCGTGAATCGCAAGGCGTTTTCGAGCGCGTTTCCAATGGCTTCTGCTGTTTTCTGGAAATCTGCATACACGACAATTTTCTTATCGAGTTCCTTCAATTCCAAAGTTAATCCCTCTCGCGTGACCTTGGAACAATTCTTTAAGGCGAAATCGACGATGTCTTTTAGTTTGACTGGCTCAAGTTGGGCCGCCAGAAGATCTCCTTCGCTCTTGGAGACACTGAGCAAATCACCAACCAGTCGAAGCGTACGTTCACTGATCGCTTTCATGAAACCGACGTATTCGGTTTGCTGGTCGTTGAGCTTTCCCGCGATTCCTTGAAGCAAGTTGTTTGCAAAGCCGCTGATTTGAGCCACAGGGCTTCTTAATTGGTGTGAAGCAAAACTGACGAGGTCGGTTTTCATTTTTTCTAATTTCTTGTGTTTGGTAATGTCACGAATCATGAGCATCACTTGTTTCGGATCAATGGGAAAAATGCGAATCTCGCGGTGCTCTTCACGATGGTCCATCACCAAGGGGTGCTCGAACACGTGGGTTTTTTGGGTTGCTAAAGCATCCTGAATGGCGTCTAAGTAAAGGGTAGTGAGATCCGGTGAAAAAATCTCGGATATCGAATTTCCAATGAGTTGTTCTGCTGGCTTTCGAAGCGGAAAGTCGGTTGCTGGCTTCAGCTCAAGAATAATGCCGTCACTGCTAACGCGAACGATCATGTCTGGGATCGCGTTTAGAACACTCCGAATCCTTGTCTTGCTATCCTGCAAGGCTTCTCGAGCCTCTTTTAAAGAATTTTCGGTTGTCTTGCGTTCCGTGATGTCTCTGCCAATGCCATACATGAGCTGGCGATCGGAAGAAAGCGTACCATTCCATTCAATCCACTTGTAGGTTCCATCATTGCGTAAGAGGCGAATTTGATAGTTGGTGGTCAATTGACCACTCTGCAATGCACCAACCACCTGAATAAGCGATGCTCGATCCTCTGGATGCACGAACTCTGCGTAAGGTCGAGCCTTGAGTTCGTCTAGGCTGAATCCAAAGGCTTTTTCGCAGGCACGATTGGCTTCTTTGACGTATCCATCAAATCCCACAATGGCCAAGAGATCCGTTGAAAGCACAAAGAATTCTTCTAGAAATTTTGATGGCAAGCTTGTTTCCTCAGATCGCTGATGGGCTGTCATAAAGCCCCTTAAAGGTCTGCATTATCTTCTCCAACTTAGCCGGGCAACGCGAAGTCCCTCCTCAACACAGAGGAAAAATCAAGAGCTACGGAAAGTTCACAATCAGTTAACAGAGGATTGTTTTTCAGCTGTAGACAGGCAGATGATTTACTGTTAAGATGAAGACCTGTCTGAATCTGCCAACGTTTCAAGGAGGTTCTTTTTGTCATGAATAGGTTGTTTGTTGATTCCAACGTTAAGACAGTCACGAGCGGGCTCTTTGGCATGAGGAGGCGGATTTCAGGGAAAGCTTCTCCTGTATTGAAAGAAGAGGTTGCAAGGCAGGCACGGAATGAGGGGGCCCTTATTCGAACGATCGACGAATTGAACCTATCTGTACATCGAGAGCTCCAGGAAGACCGGTTGACCTCGTTCCCGGGATGGGGAGAGGTTCTTGATAGACCCGAAGGGGTTGATCGTTTGATTCGGACCAATACCCCGGAGGGTGCAGAGCAAACTCTGGCTATTGCTCAAGAAGTAACCAGACTCGTGACTGAGTCGCGCGGATACGATGAACAAATCTGTTTTGATCCCGCCGCAGGTATTGTGCTGCATGGCGTCAGGTACCACGGTATCCCCGACGTACCCCCTCCTCTAAAAATGCAGGGGAAATTTGACAAAAAACTTCTGAAGATGCTCTCCGCCGGAAATCGTGCTTTCCAGGGAGCTGCTATCCTGGACGGCGCTAACAAGATGAGCGACCCCGAAGGGCTGGAGAAAATAGGATTTAGAGGCATTCCTCGAATCATGACAGCGCTCATGATTAGGGATGACCATCCAAATCACGATTATCTGGAGCACGGAATGGCAGAGTTGAAAGATGGAAGGGGATTTCGGTTTATCGTTGGCTTGAGGGATTTCAAAGATTGGGAAGGACAAGCAGTGTTCTTTGTTAGCAATGAGCGGATTGGAGAGGCTGTCACCTCTGTCGGCGGCTTCGTGCAAGTTCTCAATTCGCACCCGACGGGTGAAGTCATCCACAACGCGTTGTTTTCAGGGAGCTGTGCGGAAACCCAGCAGATCCTTCCGGATATGTTTCGTCGTGTCGGAACGTATTGGATTCGGATGGACCAGGTAAAAGAAATGGTTTACGATAGGCCAGATTTAAAAGAGCTCAAAATGATCGCGGATAATCCCGATGCTTGGTTCGGGAGACCCCCAGAGGCCCCACTTAAATAGAGGAATTGCTTGTATTTGACTGCTTCCCCACAGATGGGAGTATCATAATTTCACGGGATTTCGTTCATAGTAATTCCGTTGTCTTCAATCTGAGTGTGCGTCTTCAAGTCGTAGATTTGTCGTCGGTATTCGCGACCAAGGGCTAAAACCTCCACAGTTTTTTTCATTGAAAGAAAGTTTTAGCGGAAAGATGTCATAAGCAATGGGGACTGCCAGAAGATGGATCATCTTGCCCGAATCCAGATGATAAACGCAAACTCGCTTTCGCCAAGTACTAACGGCCACGGCTTGTCCATTATCCGATACAAGTGGCGTAGACGCGTACAAGTCTTGATCCTTCGGAATATCACCGGTATCAATGCTTGGAACAGGATGACGGGTGTGTGGGTCAATTCCAAGCTCTGCTTCTATAAGGCGATGTGACCAGAGAACTTTTTCTGATTCATCTTTCACGAGGCTCAAAGTAGTCCGATCATCGCTGATACGAAGCTCTCCTGATCCATCGGGCAGGCGTGTAGAAAGATGGACATATTTGCCCAGCGTTGGATGGCATTCAATGGCAGCAAAAGCCCGCTCAATTAAGGAGTTCATAATCACGATCCTCTCAATAAATTCTTTCCGGGGGTTACTCCTTAGGATAGCAGCTCCGAATCATTCTTGGCAAGAGGCCAAATGTTAACCTTCAATTGCCAAAATGTTAACTCACGAGAATGGGGGGACGGCAGAGTTGATGGGACCACTTCCCATACAAGTTTCGCTCAATGATCATGCCGGTTGGGTAAAAAGCATCTCGATGGACGAGACAAATTTTCCGCTTCTGAAGATATGCTTCAAAAATCAAGACACATCTCTTTTTTAATCATAAATCAGATGTGTCCTAGATATTTCGATGGCACGGGATTCGATCAGGGTATAATAACAGGGTATAAAAAATAAAAGGGGAGGCCGTTAAATGCCTTTAGTCCAAGTCGTGTTAGTACTCGTCGTCGTGGGGGTCGTCCTCGGGCTGATTAACCGTTATATCCCGATGGCAAGCTCTATTAAGTCACTCTTGAATGCGGTCGTGGTTATTGTTCTGGTGCTATGGCTCTTGAAGGTTTTTGGGCTTCTTCACTATTTCAACAATCTTCGCGTCGGCAAGTAAGCGATCAAAACGCTTCCCTCTGTGAAATTGGGGACACTTCCCACTAAATTTGGGTCAATGTTCATACCGGTTGGGTAAAAAGCATCTCGATGGACAGGACAAATTTTTCGCTGGGGTTGGTCCGTCTCCAGTAGATTTTGCTTTCGATAAAGCTGAAAGCGAAATCTTTAGGGCTACTATTAGTGGATGGACGGACCAAATTTTTTATCCAATAAAAAATTTGGCTGAGGCGCCAGGATTCGAACCTGGGAATGGCGGCTCCAAAGGCCGCTGCCTTACCGCTTGGCTACGCCTCAACGCGTAAAATCATGCTTTCGAGAAACGCGTTTGCTTGTCCCGCTTTCAATGATGGGTTAGTGGTTATTCGACTGAAGAAAGGCGCCAACCTTTCCTTTTACTTCGGGTGCCACGCTACTCCAAAAATGATGCAAGCACCGAAGAGCCACGCTGGACTTAACGAGGTGAAGGTCATGAGGGCGAAACTTCCAATTCCCACGAGCCAGCCGATCCATCCACTCGCACTGATCTCTTTTCCAAAATCAATCGTCACACTGATTAAGAGGGCTCCGATGGCCGGATAAATCGCATTCATGATCCCTTGTACTCGAGGATGACTCCGAAGGACAGAATAAAATCGGGCAAGGAGCAGAACGGCGAGGAATGCGGGCAAGAAAAGGCCGACGGTGGCTACGATTGCTCCAGCAAGCCCAGCAATTTTCCATCCAAGAAAGGCAACCAAGATAGACAGGGGTCCGGGCGTCAACTGTCCCACGGCAATGGCAAACCCAAAATCTTTTGAGCTAACCCATCGAAGCTTGTCGACCAACTCGCTTTTCAGCACGGGGATGATCGCATAGCCTCCACCATAAGTGAAAGCTCCCACCATGAACGTTTCCAAGAAAAGTTGAAGAAGCTTCATGTCGATTTTTCCGGACCGAGAAAAAATGCTCCCAGAATTGCGGCACTAACAAGAACAAGGATTGCATTCACGTGAAAAAAGACGAGGATGATCAGAATGAGGAAACCGATCAGGCGTTGGATTTTCGTTTTAAAAAATTTGTTTCGATCTTTCCAAACGATGCTTATAAGTAGGCCGGCTACCACAGCCAGAAGCAAGGTGATCGTGATTTGCAAACCGGGAAGATGCTGGATGTAAAGGTAGAAGTACCCGAGGATCAAGGTGAGGATAAAAGCAGGTAGGATGCTGGCAAGAGCAGCATTCATGGCGCCAAAAGACCCGAGCAAGCGATAACCACAAAACACGGCGGTGGCGAAGTATATAGGGCCGGGCGTCAACTGGCCGATGGCCACCCCTTCCCAAAAAACTTCAGAAGCAAGCCATTTCTTTTTCTCAACGATTTCCTTTTCGAGGTAAGTCAAGAGTGCGTACGGCCCGCCAAAGCCGAGACATCCGATTTTCAGGAAAAGAAGAAAAACATCGAGATGGCTTGGTCGTTTTTCGTCCACTCCTTGTGTTTTGACGTCATGAGAAAACATCCTAGGGAAAAAGAAAAGGGTGAAGAAGAATGGGCACTCATGACTGCAGAAACTAAAAAACGGTTTAAGACAATCTTCAATCGGCTGCGAAAAGAACGGCCTGTCGCGGTCTGCGAGCTAACGCATCAGAACCCTTTTGAGCTTCTGGTTTCCACGATTCTTTCAGCACAATGCACGGATGATCGGGTCAACAAAGTAACTCCAGGCTTGTTTAAGAAATACCCGACGCCTCAGGCTTTTGTGAAGGCCCCAGCGGAGGAAGTTGAAAAAAGCATTCGAAGCACGGGGTTTTTCAGGAACAAGGCCAAAAATATCAAAGGTGCCGCCGAAAAATTGGTTAGGAATTTCAAGAGCAAGGTTCCAGACACGATGGAACAATTGCTCACCCTTCCCGGAGTCGCGAGGAAGACAGCTAACGTGGTGCTTGGAGTCGCCTATGGGATTCCCGCTGGGGTTGTAGTGGATACCCATGTGGCAAGGGTTAGCCAGCGTCTTGGTTTCACGAAAGATTCCGATCCGGTGAAGATCGAGAAAGTTCTCATGGAGCTTATGCCGAGAGAAGACTGGATCTACGGGGGGCACCTGATCTTGCTCCATGGGCGTTATGTTTGCAAAGCGAAGAAACCGGAATGTGAAAAGTGTATTATCGCTGACCTTTGCCCTTCAAAGAAACTTTTTTTGAAAAAATAGCAGATTACCGACGACGTTTCAAACTGTTTGCAAAATCTTCGGCGTGCTTGATCCGTTCTGGCGGCAAAGGATGACTTCCAAAATATTGTTCCACAAGATTG
Organism: Candidatus Melainabacteria bacterium; assembly: GCA_013286945.1. GTDB lineage: Bacteria > Vulcanimicrobiota > JABDET01 > JABDET01 > JABDET01 > JABDET01. The sequence continues at coordinate 7,506 of JABDET010000037.1, read as the reverse complement.
GGGCTGTCCTTACTGAGTTGAAAGAGACGCTTGAGTGCCTTTGGGCCGTAGCCCGGATCAATCCCGGCCCGCTTCAAAAGGCGCATCCCCCCTTCATCCGCTTGGTATTCAAAATCGCGACTGTACTTCATGGTCAACCAGAAGGCAGCGCCGCCAACGCCGATTTGTGCTGCTTTTCCACCATTTTTTCCAAGGAGGATGAGAAGCAAGGTCCCGCCAGCTTGGGTTTCCATGGCCTTTTCAATTTGTTGTTTCCCATGGCGTTTTTCCACGTGAGTCATTTCATGACCGATAATAAAGCTCAATTCTCGATCATCGGTAAAATGTGTGGCTAAACCGCGAGTCACGTGAACAGATCCATCGGGCGTCGCCATTGCATTCAAGATATCACTGTTGAGAAGATAAAATCGATAATGGATCTCGGGCCGTTGTGAGAAACGATCGAGATTTCTCCCGAGGCGATTAATTCGAGCCTGCTGAGCTGAATTTCGCCATTCACCATATTGCTTCATCACATCCGCGTGAGCCTGTTTGCCGGCATCAATGGCTTGCTGGTCACTGATAGAGAAGAGTCCAGCATGGGCCGTCGTGGACAAGGTGATGACTAGTGTGAGAAAACCAAGCAACTTCCCAAACAGTTTTCTTGTTTTGCGATTGTTCAAAGTGTTTGCCATGCTTGAAACCTTTTCCAATCATGAGGACTTATGTCCTGCCGAGTGCTGCGAGAAAGGAGTAAGAATGCGATAGGCAGCGAATTTTCGTTCTCGGAGAGGTGCCAGAGCGGTTGAATGGGCTCGACTCGAAATCGAGAAGGTGGGCAACTGCCTCGTGGGTTCAAATCCCACCCTCTCCGCCAGCACATCCATGTGCTGGACGATGCCAGTGCTTGTCAAAGCAAATATTATCCGAAACATCCATGTTTCGGGGCCCCGTGCAGAGGCTTCCCACAACATCCGTGTCAAATGGAAAAGAGTAAAAGGATCCCAGCGGTTTATCACATCCGTGTGACCGCTGGACGAATTCATCCTGAATTCGTATCCATATCCGGGGCCCGGATCACCTTGATTCGGGTTAGGAAGCGGGAGGTTGGCGAAAGATAGCCAAACAACTCTCGTGCGTATTCTTCTCACCAGTGAAAACCTTGGATACAAGCAAATTCTCGAGGGTTCTGGACACGAGGTTTACGAAACGACTTACTTCCCGGATTGTCCAACCATCACCGAAATGCGATCGAGATGTCCAGGGGAGCCCGATCTCATTCTGCATCTTCAAGCAGATTTGGTGGGACTTCCCAGTGATTACGCCGATTCACCGGTTCCGGTTCTACCGCTTAGCCTTGACTACCAAATGAACTTTCAAAGTTTAGCTTTGGCAGCTCCCTTTTTTCCTGCGTTACTCCTCAATGGAAATGATCCGGTCGATTTTTTTACGAAGGCGGGAACCCCTCTAGTCGATTGGTATCCTCATGCCCATGTGGATCTGAAGATTTCTTCTGTTCAAAAAGAGCGACCCATTGATGTCGTCTTTGTTGGAACCGTGGACCAGGCCAATGGCTATGAAGAGCGGGCTGAACTGATGAAACTTCTTCTTCATCTAATTCCCGAGTATGGAATCAAGATTGTGGCGGGCTCGCACAAAGAAAGCGTGGGGGAGCTCTACAGTAAGAGCAAGATGGTGTTTAACCAAGTGGCACGTGAGGATGCTCTAAATCAGAGGACGCTTGATGCTTTGGCGGCAGGCTCCGCGCTCCTTATTAATGAGGAGAATCGAGGAACGCTGGATTGGCTCAAAGGCAAGAAAGAATGCATTGCTTACAACCCGGGAAACCTTCTTTCCCTGATTCGGCATTACTTGATCCATCCTGACGAACGGCTTTCCATCGCACAAAGCGGGCAAGAACGATTTCTCGGGTTTCGTGAAACCCACCCTCAGTATCGGAAGAACTTTTTGCGTCTTGTCGAGGGAATAGAGTGGAATATTAAAAAAACGCCATCGATTCTGGAAAGACTTTTTGCTTCGGGACTCTTCGTTGAACCACCCAAGGGATTTAGCGAAGAACAAATAAGCGAAATTGAGCCTTTGCTTTTGAACAATTTGGGGGCCGCTTATTGGGGTTCGTCAAACTGTATTCCCTCTCGATTTCAAGAACACGAGGCATATGCCAAGCTAGCCATACGCTGTCTTAATCAAAGTGTAAAAGCAAAAGCATATTTTCTCCCCGCTTGTTGGAATCTTGGGATCGCTTCGTTTCTCCGTAAGCAATATGCTTTTGCGGAACTTTATCTTAAAAAAGCCCTTGAACTTGTTAGTGAAGGGGTCTCCTGGCCATTCGAAGCTAAGAATGTCACTTCTTTTGGCACCATGGATTCGTTTACAAGACGTTTTTCGCGATTCTTCATGGAAGAAAAACTCTTCGGGAGAAATAACTCGACCAAAATCAGAGGACTCGTCCTCTCGGGGATCTTCATGTATCTTATTGAGATAGCGGTTTTGCGAACGGATTACTTAAAAGCACAAGAATGGCTTCGTACCTGGGAGTCGCTAGACAAACTTGATGATGCTGCGCGTGAGTGGATTAAAATGACCACCCTACAACACACATCGGAAAAGGATTCGTTCAAGGTGCTTTCGAGAATCATCGACAAGCGGCCCTTTCTTTTTGGAGTGGACCAATTGCAACAGTTCGCTTATAAGTTCTGGACCTCGGGAATGAAGTCTGAGTGTTCAAAAGTCATTCAGCAGATTTTTAGAAGGCATTTGGCTGGCTCTGAAGGAGACGAGACCAACGAAAGAGTTCGGGAGTTGCTTTCGAGAGCCCAACATGAGGATCAAGTCATTGAAAGCTTGTCTTGTCTCGAAGAAATGGGCGCATTGAATGACATTCGCAGCCCTGCAACGGGCTAGAACAGATTCCTGAACAACGCAAATTTCGCCAGAGGTTATTCGGCCATCGAGGTTCGCGTGACTTTGGTGAGGTTTCTCGGATGATCTGGATTTAGTCCTCTTCCGACGGCGGTGTAGAAGGCAAGAAGTTGTGTCATCATGGCGTAGGGAATCGCGGCAAGATGCGTCTCCATTCGAACGATCGACTGAGGAAGGTTTATTTTGTGGTATGAAAGTCCTTTGGCTTTTAGCTGGCTTTGCACATCCGCTTGCGTGGCGAGTTCAGTTGGATAGGGAAGAAGAAGAACGGGGGTTTTCTCGGTGGCCATGGCGACAGGGCCGTGGAAAAAGGTTCGCCAGTCATAAGGGTCTATGAGGAGATTGGCCCCTTCCTTGAATTTGAGCGCTCCTTCACGGGCAATGGCCGAGAGAGATTCAGGGGCCAGCAAGAATCCGAATGGCGCGGAGATTAAAGAGGCAGAAAGTTCTTTCATCCCCAGATCGCTTTCAAGGAGTCTCCGCGATATCTCCGGAGTTTCTCCAAAAGCCTGCATGAGAGACAAATGCTCGGGAAGAGGGGCCAAATGGGATACAAGGAGTTGAAGATTGAGAAGGGTGGCTGTGAAAGTTTTGGTGGCCGCAACGCTGAACTCGGGGCCCGCATTTAATGGAATGACGTGATGGGCGGCCTGGGCAAGTTCGGAGTCGGTGTCGTTGGTTAAAGCGATGGTCGTCGCTCCCCGGTTTTTGAGGAGTTTAACAGCCTGAACGACTTCTTTCGTCTTTCCGGACTGAGAAATGGCCACAAGGCCTGTATTTCTATAATCTTTCTGATTTCCAAATTCAAGTAAAGTCGCCGGGTTTTTCCAAGACGCATCCTTTCCCGCATACCGGAAGAGAATGTCTACCCCGTAGGAAGCCGCATTTGCGGAGCTCCCAAAACCGGTAAAAATAATGGATGAAAGATTCGAAAGCCTTCGCGCTGCTTCTTGCACGTCATGATCATGGCTCAAGACTTTTTCGAAAACATCTGCCTGCTCATGAATTTCTTGAAACATGTGGAGCTGGCTAATATCGGATACTCCAAGTCGAGCAGAATCGTAAAGCGCAATGTTGATATTTCTATAGTTCCCACTCCCGTTGGTGAAGAAGATCTCTGCTGTTCGCGCTTCATTCGGCTTGGGTTTTCCTGTTCGAAATTCAAATCCCTTATGCCCTCCATCGGCGCGAACACTCTCGTAGAAGAGCCAAGAAGGCCATGTGGATGAGTTGCAGTCTAGAGTTTTGATGCCGTCGATGTGCGCGAGAGAGAGAAAAAATCTCTCACCCGGACTTGTGACAATGGTTCTAACTGGCGTTCCTTCAGGAGATCCAATGCGAAGTCTACGTTCCGAATCGACAAAAAAATTAGAAGTTGGCTTAACGGCTGGAAGAGACATCTTGATTATTCCTCCTGGGAAGCGAGATTGCTCAGATGTGATGCTTATGAAAACCTGCGATTCGCCTATGATTCCACATGTTCCTGCCCAGGACAAACACCTCTAAGGGCGAACTCGAATTTCGGAGAGATGACGGAGCGGTCGAACGTGCACGACTGGAAATCGTGTAGGCGGCGCAAAACGTCGCCTCGAGGGTTCAAATCCCTCTCTCTCCGCCATTTTTATGACACTTCGTGTCATAAAAATGGCGGGACACCTGTGGATTTGAAAGGAAATTTCCGCATCCAGTGGATGAAAAGGAGACAGGATGTCTCCGTCAGGAAATTTCCCCGGTCGGAGTGAGTGAACATGGATGTGAACGAACGGAGACCAAATCCCTCTCTCTCCGCCACGTCCGTGTGGCGGACGATGTCAATGCTTGGTCAAATCAATATATCCGCGACGTCCTGTCGCGGGGCACTACGAAGAGGCTCCCCTCACCATCCATGGGAATTGTAAATAAGTCATATCCGAATATCCGTATTCGGGGACCCAAGTGCCACGTTGGCTGGAGGAATTTCCGCAGTCCGAAGTGAGCGAAAATTCCGGCAGAATTTTTGCGAACGAGGAAAAATCCCTCTCTCTCCGCCAGGCTTTGGATCTTTGGGGACATTTTCCATCCTAACTTCAATCAATGTTTATGCCATTTCACTTGATTTCACCACACTTTCAAATTCAAGCGTTCTACAATGTTTCGGGTTTAGCCAGCACTAATTTAAATCGTTTTTGACATTGTTTTGCCACGGCTCTGGTATCCTCATTGAAGCCAAACTCGTTGAGGAGTCAAGATTTGGACGACAAACAAGCATTGGTGCCAACGGAACAAATCGAGCACGCGATTTTCCATCTTCGCGGGCACAGAGTGATGCTGGACAGGGACTTGGCCCAGCTTTACGGAGTGGAGGCAAAAGCCCTTAATCAAGCGGTCAAGCGCAATCGGGATCGCTTTCCAGAAGATTTCATGTTTCAGCTAACATGGGACGAAGCACAAAATTTAAGGTCACAATTTGTGACCTTAAAACAGGGCAAGCATTTGAAGTATTTGCCTTACGCGTTCACCGAACGAAGAGGGTTTACGAGACGAGCGCGTGGATGAGATCGTACTTCGTGAGGATCTGAAACTCTTTATCTCCCATTTGAACAAGTAATGCGGGGGACTCTTTCGTCAGGTAGGTGGTTAACGCTTCCACCTCGGTTTGCGGGGAAACCACCGGAAGGGGAGGGCCCATGATTTCACGGAGGTGAATCTTTTTCAGGTCTTTGGACAACATCAGAAGCTCAATCACTTTGTCTTCATGAACACTTCCAACACAACGTGCATTCTCGAAAACAGGAATCTGTGATACATCAAGCTCCTTCACTTTGGTTAGCGCTTCAAACGCTGTCGCGCTTGGAGGAAGTGTGATGAGTCTCGCGGGGGCCGGCTTTCGCTCCAAGAGATCGCGCGCTGTTAATCGAACCTGAAGTTCAAGGAATTGATTTTCTTTCATCCATTCATCGTTATAAACTTTCCCAAGATTTCGATGACCAGAATCAGGGATAACGACCACGACCGTCTTGTCTTTGTCTAAGGTTTTGGCCAATTGTAGCGCTCCCCAAACAGCAGATCCTCCGGAGCCTCCGATGAACATCCCTTCCTCACGCGTCACCCGGCGTGCCATTAAGAATGAATCTTTGTCAGTTACGCGGATGACATCATCCACCACAGAAAAATCCATTGTGGTCGGCAAGAAATCTTCACCGATTCCTTCAACCTTGTAAGGAAACGCTTGCGCAAGTTTTCCTGTTTTAAAGTATTCGTAGTAAAGGGATCCGATCGGGTCAACTCCGATCACTTTTACGCTAGGTTTCTGTTCCTTCAAGTACTTACCGATCCCAGAAATCGTTCCCCCAGTCCCCATGCCAGCCACCAAGTAGTCAATTTTCCCGCCGGTTTGTTCCCAGATTTCGGGTCCCGTGGTTTGGTAATGGGTTTCGGGATTGATGGGATTGGCGTATTGATTCGGATAGTAACTGTTGGGGACTTCTTGGCTCAAACGCTTGGCCACCGAGTAATAACTTCGTGGGTCTTGGGGTTCAACAGCCGTTGGGCACACAATCACTTCGGCTCCATACGCTTTCAGCATGTCAATCTTTTCCCGACTTTGTTTGTCGGGAATGGTGAAAATGATCCGATACCCTTTGATGGCAGCCGCGATAGCAAGCCCAATACCTGTGTTCCCAGAGGTGGCTTCAATGATGGTTCCACCGGGTTTCAAGAGTCCTTTCTTTTCGGCATCGGCAATCATCGTGATTCCGATTCGATCTTTAACACTCCCCCCTGGGTTGAAATATTCAAGTTTCGCTAAGACCAAAGCTTTGACATCGGCGGTGATCTTGTTAAGCTTTACGAGGGGAGTTTTTCCAATAAGCTCTAGGATGTTTTGATCATAGTTCATGTGGATGGCTTCTTTCGACATCATGAGTTTCTTTTAAATGAAGAGGCGATAATCCCCTTCCAAGAGCTGATTCACGCGGATCGATAAAAGGGGAACCTTTTTTAAAAAAGAATAGAAACTTTTGTTGTATGCCTGAACCCGAAAAACACTTCGATGACCATTCACATGGTGAGCTCCGCCGCGATGTTACCGTTTGGGGTTCGTTCATGTGGGGGTATGCTGATGTAGGAGCCGACATCTATGCGGCTCTGGGTCTTGTGATTGCAGCAGCTCACGGCGCTGCCCCCTTAGCGTTTGGCCTTGCTGGACTCGTTTATATCATGATTGGCTTAGCGTACACCGAGCTTGCCGCTGCTTATCCAGTTGCGGGTGGTGGCCAATATTTCACCATGCGAGGGTTGGGAGATTTTTGGGGATTTGTCGCTGGGGCTGGACTCCTCTTGGATTACACGATCGACATTTCACTTTTTGCGGTGGTTTCGGCCGGATACTTGAACTTTCTTGTTCGTCTCGCGTTAGGTTTTGATCCCGAAAAGGTGAGAATTTCTTTTGGCTTTCTGCACAATTTCCAACTCCTGCATTGCTTGGAGTCCTTGATTCTCATCTTGTTCTTGATTGTAATAAACATTCGGGGGATTCGGGAGTCGTCACTTCTAAACGAGCTTTTAGGAGCGGCTGACATCCTCATGGAATCAGGAATCGTGATT
>JABDET010000036.1 GCA_013286945.1 Candidatus Melainabacteria bacterium | reverse complement strand
ACCATGGTATTAAGCTGATTAAAAATGGTTCCCGCACTGGTGGGAGTTCCTAAAACATTATCTCGTGTATTGATGACCCCAAAAATCTGGCCACTGGTGAGTGGAACCGGAATTTGCGGGAGGTTTGTAAATTGCAGTTGAACCCGTCCTTGTGGATCGGTGATCGTTCCGAGATTTGTCACTTGGTCTTCTTGAACCAAATTAACGCCACCCAGTGCAACAATCGCGGATCCATTCTGTTCTTGAGAAACATTCACATTGATGAGCTGAGAAAGTTGAACCAAGAGTTGTCCACGCTGATCCAGAAGATCATTCGCGTTCTGTCCGGTGGCCTGGATCGAACGAATTTGTTTGTTCAGATTGGCCACTTGGCTATCAATGTTGTTGACTTGACCAACCAGGCTTGTGACTTGAGTGTTGGCATTGGTAATCACATTAAGCAAAGTATTGTTCAAGGAGTGTACCCCGTTCACGAGGTCATTCCCGGCTTGAAGAACTGCGCTTCGCCGAGAGAGATCATCCGGTTGTTGACCCAAGGTCTGCAGTGACTGGAAAAAGTTGCCAAGCAGGCTGCTGACGCCGGAATTCCCAGGCTCGCCAAAGACCCCTTGGATTTGCTGAAGAATTTGAGTTGACCCTGTGAGTGTCCCTGAGGCTTGGGTTTGCTTTCGGAAGATATCCTCCAGGCTGCCTAAACGCGACCGCGTCACCGAGGAGATAACGACCCCCTCGCCAAGCTGACCCGGAAATTGAAGCATGGGAAAACCTGGACCTGGAAAAGGAAGCGCCTCTTGAAGATTAGCGGTTTGCCGCGAATATCCGGGCGTGTTGACGTTCGCCACGTTATTCTCGATGACGTTCATCATTTGGTGGTTAGCAGAAAGAGCATTCGCAATCATGTTCAATCCGCTGAAATTTACCGGAAGTGCGCTCATTTTTTCATGCCCTCCAGTTTAGTGAGAAACGGCCTTGAGGAGGCTTAACACGTTCCCCGCTTCGAGAATACTCACGACAGTTAACGGCCAAGGACAGGGCCTTCAATCGGATTTCAACAACGTTTTGAGCACTCTCTAAGAGCGCGGTGTTTTGCAGATGGAGCTCATGAAGCTCAAAAACAACTTGTTTCCAATTTTCTTGAATTTCGCGAAGTTGCAAGGCAATTTCAGGGGGAGACTTTTCGATGATGGCACTCATGGAGGGCTCTCTCAAAGAAAGGACGTGAACTGCTTCAGCTAAGAATACTCGAAGTTCTGCTTGGAGCAATTGGAGATTTCGGGTTACTTTCTCCTCGATGGCCACAATCTCCGAGAGACCTGACCAGTCGCTCGAGGTGAGAATCTCTTTTTTTCGTTTCTCTAAGGCCAAGAGTTCTTGATAGACCAAGAATTCTGACCCCGCAAGAGAAACAAAACCCCTCTCCTGTAACCAATGTTGGTTCACGATGATTACTCCCTGATATTTAGGACGAGATCTTTAAGGAAAGATCTGTGCCATTATTTTTTGAACAAGCAGGTCTGGGATGACGTTAAGCTGGCCCTGGTCGATCTGTTGCTGAAGATCCTGAATTTGCTGTTGTCGAACCACATTTTCAGGAGCTGAGCGCAAGGTCTGCTGAGCAAATTGCACGTCTTGTGCTGAAGACGAAAGCTGCAACGCTTGCCCAACTGTGCCTTGATCGGCCTTCCCAGTGTTTCCAGAAGACTTTGGGCCTTCTTTGTCCACTTGGGGCACGAGGCTCTGCTTGATCTGTTCAATTCTTAGTCCGTCCGTCATAGCAATTTCCTCCAACTCTATTATCGGTCATTATAAGATAATCTTTACTTTTTCCGCCATAAATTGGGGACAACCTCGGTAAACCCCGAAAAACTACCCCTAAATTTCGAGATGTTAACAAATTGTTTAGACTTTTCACCACCTAACCCCTTCACATGAGCCTATACAGTAGATATAATTTGAGAGAATAGGCCCACAGCAAATCTTATAGGAGTGTTATGAAAATGAACTTGACCGCGATGAACGACTATTTTCGAGGTTTACCCCAAAATGCGCCATGGCAAAAAGGGTCTGCCCCTGAGAGTCGGTTCAATGTTCTGGGAGCAAAGCTCGATGGATTCCAAGCCTATTGCCAATACGAAATTGAACAAGAGAACCCTGCCACCCCCGAAGTCTTGGAAATCGTAAGGGATAACTTCGCCAATTTTAGGGAGGAACTCCGCCAATCTTCCCCCGTGTTCGTCCCCAGTTTTCGTGATATTCTAGAGGCAGCAAGCAATTTGTCTTTTCAAACGCCCCATCTGCTGGTCAGACTGAAGGTGGAGTACCGGCATGACACCAATGTTCCTAAGCAACTTTTCATAGAAGCATGCCAAGTGGAGACACTGGCATCCTACACGTATATCAATGGGCCGCCAACGATTAAAGAAAATGGGATGCTGCCAAATATAGGCTTGCACCTTCCCAGGATGACGGAATCCCTTGAGCGCGATCTCTTGGAAAATTTGCAAGAGCCCGGCCCTGCTTCGAAGAAACCCTCGGGATTAGATTGCGAGGAAGTTACGATGATCGCGGATACATACGGTGACAATCCGTCCAAATTAGGACTAATCGGTCGACAGTTTAAATCCTTAAGGAATGGCTTGACTCTCTTTGAACGGAATGCTGCCCTGGTCAAGCAACATGGGATGACCTTCGTTATTAAACAAACTTTTGTCGAAATTGAATAGGCGAACTCTTTTCGCTATTGATTCACTTTTTTTGAACCGCCCGCATGATGGCATTGGCCAATCCCATGCTATGCCCCTTGGCGATAAGCTTGCCAAACTCATCATTCAACATTTCGGTAAACATTTGAGTGGTGTCATTGTTAAAGAGCTCATCTTTTGGAACCGTAGCCTGCATCTGCTTCAGCACCATGCTAACGAAGACCCCTTCAAGTTCTTTCGCCGTTTTTTCTAGTTTTTTCTGTTCGAGCTCTTGTTTTTGAGCTCCCGTCACTTGGAGCGGATAAACTGGATTGTCGCTCGCCGGCATCGGTATCATATCAGAGAATCTCCAAATCAGCGTTTAAGGCTCCTGCCTCTTTCAACGCTTGCAAGATGGCAATCAGATCGCGAGGGTTAACCCCGAGTGCATTCAGCGCGTCTACGACGTCTTGCAACGTGGCGCTATCTTTCATATAAACCAAATGATTCGATTTTTCTTCGACTTTAAGCTCCGTTTGCTTCGCTGGTTTTGCAGCAGCACCGACTTGCACCGTTGGAGACGTGGGGACAATGGTCTTCGTTTTCACACTAATGGTCAGCCCGCCATGTGCAATGGCTACCGGGGAAATCGTCACGTTCTTCCCCATCACCACAGTTCCGGTCCGTTCATTCACAACCACTTTGGCCACCTGATCTGGAACAACCTCGATTTGTCCCACCTTGTCGATAAACTCAACCGGGTGTCCCTGATATTGTTTGGGGAGGATCACATTGATCGTCGCCGGATCTGAAGCTTCGGCAATTGGTCCGAGCCGGTTGTTGATGGCTTCAACCACGCGTGTTGCGGTTGAAAAATCCGGGCTCTTCAAAACCCAGGTCACGGCGGTCATGTTAAGCATGCTCGAATCGGGAGCCTCATGAATCAAAAGGCCATTGGGGACTCGACCAACCAGCGTATGATTTTTTTGTGCTTGTTGCAATCCCCCCGCGGTTCCCACATTAAAACCACCAATCGACAGTGGCCCCTGAGCCACCCCATAAATTCGACCGTCGGCCCCGCGAAGCGGGGTGAGGAGCAAGGTTCCCCCTTGGAGACTCGTGGAATCTCCTAAAGCTGAAACCATCACGTCGGCATTATCTCCTGGTTTTGCGAAAGTAGGCAAATCAGCGGTGACAATCACAGCCGCTGTGTCTTGAGTTCGAACGGTGGTGGAATTCACCGAGAGATTTCCTAACGATTTCAAGAGATTCGCAATGGTTGCATCGGTAATTCCCTTGTTTCGATCACCGGTTGAAGCAAGCCCCACCACCAATCCATAACCAATCAGCTTATTCGCGTTGGTTCCTTGAACCATCGCCATGTCTTTGATTCGAACCGAGGCTGATAAAGCAAGCCCAGTCATTAAGATAAAAACGACCAAACACATTCCTTGGATGGAGCGCACCTTCGTCACTTTTCCCCCTTTCGCATCTCGCATCAAAACAAAACCCTTAGAATCTTGTTGATAATTCCGGGACTCTTTCCTACGCCCTGAACATCAGCGTGTAAATCGGCCACTTGAGTCGAAGCCACCGTATTGGTTGAATCGACATCTTTGGGGCGCACGATTCCCGTGATGGTAACCACTCGCTTTTCATTATCGATGGCGACCTCATGGGTCCCCGAAATGACCAGATTTCCATTCGGCTCTACCTTAACGACACGAGCTGCAAACGTTGTGGTAAAGGCATCGCTGTTTTGAAACTGTCGATCGGAGTTTGAACTTGAAGTCCCAAGCCCACTCAAGATCGTATTCACGAAATGCAAGAACCCTGTTCCCGATGGGGAGGGAATGGTAAAGCCTTTGGTGGTCTTTGTTTGATCTTCTTTTTTGTTCGTCAACGTTTCGATCATTCGAATGGTGATGACGTCCCCGACCTGACGTGCTGTTTGATCAGAGTACATGTTGAGAAAAGGAGAATCCGGATTATAAATCGGTGCACTCGCTACCGGAAGCCTGAAAAGAGACAAACTAAGTGCTACTAGCAAAAAAGATTTTTTCCACATAACTCCTCCTTCAAGGAAGATTTTCCATGTCCAACTCCACAAGCCCTCGATCGGCCACCTTGGCATGAATCGTTTTAGGGCTATCCAACAAGCGGACAGGAATAAAATCACCGGCTCGACCCGAACCTAAAGCCTGACCTTGGGTTCGGATCTCGACAAGCCCTTTTTCCACGAGCACCGCGCACAGATCGCCCGTGTGAATCAACTGAACCTCCATGATTTCGCGCGGAACCAACACTTCTCCATCGTTAAGCTGGAAACGGGTTTCCTTGTTCTTCACCGCATCCAAACTTTTCAGCGCGTCCCAAGGAAGGAACCGGGTGTTTCTCCGCTCAAGGGCCACGTGCCCCTCTAAGGATTCGTGCGCAGTTACCGGTTCCTTCAACACCACCACCGAAGAAAAAACATCGAACTGTGCGGTGACATAACCGCGTGCTCCGGAAAGATTCAGTGGAAGCGTGGTGATTCCACCCCGTTTAGGCAAGCTGGTCATCGGGATGAGAACAATGGGGCCCTTCAGTTCACTTGGGTAGGTTCGAAGAATGTTCACGGAAAGATTGGCAACCGGAATTTGCAATTCATAAGCCAAGTAATTTTGGACGAGGCCCTGAAGCGCGTCCTTCCCTTGAATTTTCCAATCTCTACCACAAGCCATCAAGGGAACAAACAGCGCCAAAAGTCCTATCGTTCTCGCCAACTCACGGAAACCCCGCATCATTTATCTTACCAATCCAGAGGCGACGTTCAGCATATTGTCTGCCGTGGTGATCGCCCTTGAGTTGAATTCAAAAGCTCTTTGTGCAATGATAATCTTGATCAGCTCATTGACCGCTTGAACATTCGAGCCTTCAACAAATCCTTGGGTGATGAGCCCTAGACCATTGGTGCCGGCGTTTCCAATGATAGGAGGTCCTGAGGCTCCAGTTTCAACCAGCAAATTTTGACCTTGGCTTTGCAGTCCCGCTGGATTGATGAACGAAGCCAAAGTAACCTGTCCGATTACCTGGGGTGCTGCGGTCCCTTGAACAATCACCGAAACCGTCCCATCTTGACCGATGGAGATGCTCGTTGCATTTTGTGGAATATCGATCTCTGGGCTCAACGGATAACCATTGGAAGTGACAAGTCGTCCTGTGCTGTCTTTCTTAAACGAACCATCACGGGTGTAAGCAATCGTTCCATCCGGCAAGGTAACTTGAAAAAACCCAGCTCCCTCGATGGCCATGTCGAGCGGATTGTCTGTCCTTTCAAGATCGCCCTGAGTGAAGACCCGCTGAGTTGCTCCCGGTCTAACGCCAAGGCCGACAGTAATGCCCGTAGGATCTTGGACTCCTTGCGCCACCTGAGCACCGGGAGGACGAATAATTTGTGACAAGATATCTTCGAAATCGACCCGACTTTGTTTGTAACCGGTGGTGCTCACGTTCGATAAGTTATTGGAAATCACATCGAGATTAAGCTGCTGAGCTTCCATACCACTGGCAGCTGTAAAAAGCGCTCGCATCATGTTACCTTATCCCTCCTCGAGGCATCGTGCCCCTCTCTTGTTTTCTTCAGTTTATCTCGTGCTTCGTCCAACATCGGTTACCGCTGACTGAAGCGCTGTGTCTTCCGATGCCAGTGCCCGAGAACTGGTTTGGTAAGCCCGCTCGGCTTCAATCAAGCGAACCATTTCAAGTATCGCATTCGCGTTAGAACCCTCGAGAAAACCTTGTTCGACGGTTCCTCGCGGCGGTCCGACAGGTCCAGCGTATTGATAGAAGTTGTCGCCGACTTTTTGGATCGCTAGGTTTTGTGGAAGTGTAACGCGCTGAAGTTGATCAGCCACTTCCCCACCGACTGAAATTTGACCATCCTCACTGATGGTTATGGGCCCGTCACCGAGTACGATGGGTTTGTTTTGAGTGTTGAGAACCCCGTAACCATTCACATCCACCAAGGCTCCATTCGCATTGCGACGGAGCGCCCCATCCCGAGTGTACTGAATTCCATTGGGGGTGTTCACCGCAAGAAAATCAGGACCCGTGATCGCCACGTCCAGTGGATTTCCGGTTAAGCGAAGTGAACCTTGCGAAAAATCGATGTAGTTACGCTCCCAAAGCGCGCCATTGGGCATGAACCCGATAAAAGGCTTCGGATCCACCGGTCCGGCCGGCGTGGGAAGTGTTTGATCGTCAACCCGATGGATTGCCATCGGGTTGTTGGTGCGAAAAACTGATAGATCTTGTTTGAACCCGGTTGTATCGACATTCGCCAAGTTGTTGGCAATGGTATCGGTCCGGATCATCTGAATGATCATTCCACTGGCTGCTGCATAAAGTCCCCGCTCCGTTTGACTCCCTCCCTTATTTTGAAAATTATCTCATTCTCTCCTTCGTGGGGTGTCTGTCCCCTCTTTTTTTTCTTAGGCCCAAATCAAAAAGGGCCAAAACGATTAGCGCCTGCCTCTATCAATCGGCAGGCCGTTGGCCCCTGTATGTTCAGTCCAGCCAACGCATCGCTAATTCACGGATTGAATTCTTTCCTTACACCTCCTCGCTTCTTCTTCTCTGCAGCCTTCTGCAGAGTCAATCTCTATACGCCCAATTTGAACAAGATGTGATAGAAAAACCGACAAACTCCGTCCATCAAATGCCAAACCGGCAAATTGAATTTGGTTCCTTTTCGATCAGGAAAAACTGACATCACGGCTGCTTCTTCTTCTCGCTTTTCGTCTTCATCGATTTGCTTGAGTTGTTCCATGAGGGCCTTCATCTTTTCCGGGGGAAGATCTTTTGCAACATCTTGAAGGTGTTTATGGATCTTTAAAATCTCTCCCTTATCGAGCCAAACCCCTTCGCCATCAGGACAGCCTTGAATCCAGATTCCAGAAGAAACATCATATTGATAGCTATTCATTGGCTTATTGCACTGGGGACAAAGCCGATCCTTAAGGCCGGTTTTGCTTTCGGAAATTGAGGCGCCATCAAGCTGGTCTTGAAACTCACTCATGAGTTCGGTTTCGGGAAGCTCTTCGATATCACCGAGTTCGTTGCCGTTAAACCAAAGCCCATGGCAGACAGGACATTTGTCAAGCGTATCGTGACCAAGGGTAACTGCTTCTAAAGTTTTGGTCTTACACACCGGACAATTTAAAGTCATTAACTCCCTCCCAATTGCTTTTATTATAGCAGATCCTGAAAATTCGTCAAGAAGTATCACGAAAATAATTTGTGCAAAACATTTTTTCAAATTGTTCAACGAACACTCCGGCGTGTTTCCCTTGTTAAGGACCGACCGGGAGGGGTCCGACGCGGTGAGTATTGCGAAACCTTAAAAAGAACACGATGTGAATTTAGGATGAATTCATCCAGCGGTCACACGACGTGATAAACCGCTGGATTCTACTAGATGCCTCCGAACTCAAAAAGTTCATGGATGGACTTTTTGAAAAAGCTAGGACCCCCTCCCGCTCGGTCACACGACAAGAAAATAAGCTCGGAGTGTTCGTTAAAGGCCAGAGAAATCCATGTATTTAAGCCACTAGCAACATCTTAGATACATAGTTTTCCACAATTTACACACTTTATCCACATGCTATCCGCATTCTATCCGCATTTTTCTTGCAAAAAATGTTAAAACCGTGGTAAAATAGATACAGATGGAATCAATGACTGAAGAACAGCACATTTTTAATTGGAAAGACTGCAGGCTTTTCGCAATTTGGCATCACTCCAATGCTTCCGATCCCCCCCTCGTCATTCTCCACCATGGTTTCAATGGCAATAAAATTGAAGAACACCGCATTTTTGTTAAGTTAGCACGCAGGCTTGCCAAAGAAGGGGTCGATGCTTTTCGATTTGATTTCTACGGTTCGGGAGATTCAGAAGGGAGCTTGAGCGATGCTACCCTCTCCACCTGGATCGCAAATTCCATTGAAGCGGCCTCCTATGTTCGAGGAAAAGGGAGACAAAACATTATTCTGCTTGGATTTAGTTTGGGGGGATTTGTCGTGGCTGCTGCGGCACCGAGCATTGGCCCTTCCGGCATCGTCTTATGGGCCCCCATTTTCCATCCGCTGAAACGCATTTTGCAGGAAAAAAGCTTAATTGCTGAAGGACGCAAGAAGGGCTACGCCGATTTACAAGGCGAGGTGATTCGACTCACGATTGTAAAAGATGCGGCGCGATTTAAAATTCCGAATGCTTTTTCCGGGTATAAAGCCCCTGTTTTGCTTCTGCACGGAAGCGAGGACACGAACGCCTTGCCAAGCGAATCCGCGCAATACAAGGAATTTTATGGCAAACAAGGGGTACTCGTTGAGCTTCGGGTCGTTGAAGGAGCAAATCACAGCTTTGATCGGCACGACTGGGAAGCAGAAGCGATCGAACAATCGTGTCAATGGATACACGCGTTGCTCAACAAAGGCACAGACTAGAGGCTACCTCCAAAAGAACTTGGCCATTTTCGATTTCAAATTGACGATTGACGATTTAGCTTGTCAGATTTCAATCGAAAATCTAAAATCCAAAATTGCAAATAGCCTAGCTCGACATAGCTTTTATAATTGCCATGTCAGATTTTCCCACGGGCCTGTTTGTTTCGCAAAGACGCGCGCGAGTCGGCGATACTCCGAGGCTTTCTTGTAGTTTCCCTTCTTCCTGTGCAATCTTCCCAAAGTTTGAAAAAGAAGGACGGATGCGCCCGACTCATTGTTGATCTCTTCAAGGTAAGTCTCTGCGTCTTCTAAGAGTCCAAGATCGGTGGCCAATTTTCCAAGTCGAAGTGTCAGAAGGCGATCCTTAGGGAACATCTCCTTCCCTTTTTTTAGAACGAGAAACGCCTCCTTGGGTCTATGGAGCAAAACCAAAGCATCAGCCAAATGAAGGGCGCTATCACGGTCTTGGGGATTAAACCGAAGGGATTGCTGAAAATGCTCAGCTCCCTTCCGAAAATCGCGAAAACATAAGGCAATTCTTCCTGCGATCCAATGAAGATACCAATTTTCTGGTTCAAGCTTGATGGCTTCTTCTAACATTTTTTCCGAGTCTACCTTGCGCATCAAGTCGAGATGGCTAAACGCCAAGAAAAGAAAATCATCAATGGTTTTTGGGACCAAGCAATTCCCCTTGACGACTTCTCTAAGTTTCCCCTTGTACAAATGAACATAGTCGAGATAAGCGTCGTGAGTGGCCTTAACCCGTTTGACCGAATGTTCACGCTCATACTCAAGAACATGGCCTTGATGCACCTCCCAAACCTCACCCAAGCTGGCTGGGATGGAGAAACACCGATCCTTCGGAGAAAGCACCTCGAGCGTCAGTCGCTTCTGACCCTGCATTGTTGTAATCGAGCCCGAGGGGAAAAGGGTGAGAAACCGAATTTCAAGCCTTCCTGTGGGAAAAAGCGTTAGCTCGGCCCAAGCGTTGGTTTCCTTGTGGGAATAGAGATGAAGCGGAGATGGCCAAAGTCCGAAAATCGATTTATCGAGCTTATCAATCAGATGAAAATCGAGTTGCAAGATCTCATTGGCGTGATACTCCCACGCCTTGCTATCCATCGGAGGAGCCGGAGGCAAAAAGACCAGTTTTCTTATCTTCTCCTGATCTTGCGCTTTTTGAAGAAGCACAAGCAAGGGTACGATCATAAAGACCGCAAGCGTAACGGCGAGGGTTGGAGCCATAACCACAGGTTGGTCATGCGGATCACGCAATCCTGCACGCCCCGGAGGAGTTTTAGAAGCGCAGTCCGAAAAGCTTACGCCTAATGATAACCATTGCTGTAGACGCAATGGGTGGCGACTATGCCCCAACTGAAATAGTCCGCGGTGCCCTCGAAGCATGTCAACAAAATCGACATGTTCACGTTATTCTCGTGGGGAATGAACCGAGAATAAAGCGTGAAATCCGAAAGCCGATCCCCAACCTCTCTATTGTTCATACGGACGAAGTCATTGACATGGATGAAAACCCGTCCCAAGCCTTGAAGAAAAAGAAGCGGGCTTCGATTGTTTTGGCTGCAGAATTGGTGCGTGATGGCCACGCAGAAGCCGTGTTGTCTGCTGGGAATACCGGTGCTCTCCTTGAAGTGGCTGTCTTTATTTTGGGACGCCTTCGTGGAATCCGCCGACCTGCAATCGCCACATTTTGGCCGACTCAAAAAGGGTATTCTTTGCTTTTGGACTCGGGCGCCAATGCTGACAACAAGCCAGAACATCTTCTTCAATTCGCCCTCATGGGTTCTTTGTTTGCTGAAAAAATCTTAGGAATTCTTTCTCCAAGCGTTGGTCTCTTAAACATTGGCGAAGAATCTTCCAAAGGAACCGTGGTTTTGCAAGAAGCTTTTGAACTGATCAAGCGAACCGACCTAAACTTTATCGGAAACATCGAACCACACACCTTTTTACAAGGCGAAGCTCTTGTCGCGGTTTGCGATGGCTTTGTGGGGAATATGGTTTTAAAAACGGCCGAGAGCGTTGCCGAGTTTCTATTCGAAGTGATCAAGAAGGAGCTCACCAAGCGTCTCCATACGAAAGTGTTATCAGGTCTCTTAAAGCCAACATTCCGTGCAATCAAGAAGCGCCTCGACTATGCAGAATATGGCGCAGCTCCTTTTCTTGGCGTAAACGGTGTGTGTTTGAAAAGCCATGGAAAATCGAAAGCGCGTGCTATCAAAAACGCGATTAACACGGCAGAACGGATGGTTAAAAGCCAAATCATGGCGGAATTAACTCACTTGGCCGAAGAGCTTAAAGGACCTTCCTTTGCTCTTACTAAGTCTGAATGATTGATGAGCTCTTCCCAACCCTTGAAAAAGAATTTCGAACCGGATGCCAAAACGCCAGCGTATTCGGTGGGTTCCACCTCTCGTTTCTTAAGTCGCTGGAAGCCTTAGAATCTCAGGGACAACCGAGCTCTCTTGACACCGTCCAAAAACTGAAACGACTTTTTTCGGATTATCCCGAGCGGCCTCGCAATGTTCGACGCGATCGCATTGAGGAGGCTAAGGCTCTTTTGCAGAGCTTAAAAGAGCCCCCCAAACCTTCGAGGCCGCTCGATCCGTTAGCCTTCCCTGTCCAATATGCAAAAGGCGTCGGACCTCAAGTGGCACAAAAGCTGAGTCGTCTCGGGATAGAGACCGTGCGTGACTTGCTCACCCATTACCCGAGACGGCACGAGGATCGCCGACAACTCCGTTCTCTTCGCGAAGCGGCTCCGGGAGAAATGCAAACGGTCAGGGGTCAAATTGGAAAAGCAAAAGAAGTTCGACCCAAACGCCATTTTACGATCACCAAGATTTCCATCAGTGATGGGACCGCTGTGGCCTACCTCATATGGTACAACCAACCTTACATGAAAAATTTCCTAAAGCCCGGAACTGAAGTGATTGCTTACGGAAAACTTGAACGAAAATTTGGGGAACTTCAAATTTTGAGCCCTGAAGTCGAAGTCATCTCTGAAGATCAAGAAACCACACTTCACACCAATCGAATTGTTCCTATTTACCCACTAACGGAAACCCTTTCTCAAACTTACCTTCGTAGGATTATTTTCCAAAGCTTGGCGCGACATAAAGAAGACCTGGTTGATCCGCTTCCAGCGGACTTAAAATCGGAATATCGTCTTCTTGATTTCAAAGAAAGCCTTCTTGGAATTCACTTTCCAGACGAATGGGACATCTTGAAGAAAGCGCGACGAAGGCTTGTTTTTGAAGAATTTCTTATTCTTCAGCTCTTTCTGGCCTTAAAAAAGAGGGGAAGCGAAGTCCCCATCGGGATTTCCTTCCCCATCGAAAGCGACGAACTGGAGAAATTTCAGGCTCACCTCCCCTTTGCTTTAACTGGAGCACAAAGGCGAGTCATGTCGGAAATCAGCGAAGACATGAAAAGCGCAAAGCCGATGCACCGCTTACTCCAAGGAGATGTGGGATCAGGAAAGACGATCGTGGCGGCCTTTGCGGCGCTTTGCGCCGCGAAGCATGGTTACCAGGTGGCGTATATGGCTCCCACAGAAATCTTGGCTGAACAACATGGCTTGAACTTAGCCAAAATCTTAGCGCCATTTGGGATTTCCGTTGTTCGGCTTCTTGGAGAACAAACCAAAACCGAACGGGAAAAAGTCTTGCGAAGTTTGCAAGCCGGTTCCGCTAAGCTCGTGATCGGCACCCATGCGCTCATTCAAGATGACGTTTTCTTCCACAAACTCGGACTTTGTATTATCGATGAACAGCACAAATTTGGGGTCATGCAACGAACTATCCTGAAAAAGAAAGGGACCAATCCAGACGTTCTTGTCATGACAGCCACCCCAATTCCTCGAACGCTTGCCATGACTTTGTACGGTGATCTCGATGTTTCGATCATTGACGAAATGCCCGTCGGACGCAAGACAGTCAAAACCACTTGGATCCCGATGGGGCAAGAAGACCGAGCCTGGAGCTTCCTGCGAAAAGAAGTGGTTGAGGGACATCAAGCCTTTATTGTTTGCCCACTCGTGGAGGAATCTGAAAAAATGCAGTTGGTTTCAGCTATCAAAGAAGCTGAACGACTGAAAGCCGAAGTTTTTCCCGATGTCCCCGTTGCTTGCCTTCATGGGAAAATGAAATCGGAAGAAAAAGAGAGCATCATGGAAGCCTTTCGCCAAAAAAAGATTTCCATTCTTATTGCCACCACGGTGATTGAAGTGGGGGTCGATATTCCAGACGCCACTGTTATGGTGGTTCAAAATGCAGAGCGATTTGGCTTAAGCCAACTTCACCAGCTTCGCGGACGTGTGGGAAGAAGTGAATTTCAGTCGTATTGCATCTTGCTGGCTGATGCTAAAAGTGAAGAAGCTCGAGAGAGGCTCCAAGTCTTTTGTCAGTCAAATGACGGATTCGTGATTGCAGAAGAAGATTTAAAATTGCGTGGTCCAGGCGAATTCTATGGGACGCGCCAACATGGTCTCCCCGATCTGAAAATCGCCGATTTGCTGCGCGATCAACTGATTTTAGAAGAAGCTCGAAAAGCCGCCTTTAACTTGATTTCAAAGGACACCAACCTCTCTCTGCCAGACCATCAACCTTTGCGCCATATTTTACACGAACGGTTTGGGAATCGGATCGAACTTATATGATCCGAATCACCGGGGGGGAGTTCCGTGGGAGAAAAATCAAGAGCCCGCCCGGATCTTCTTCTCGACCCACCCTCGATACGGTACGAGAAGCGCTCTTTAATATCATTGGGAATCGCCTTGATGGCATTCGTCTTCTCGATCTCTATGCCGGTGTGGGCCTCGTGGGAATCGAGGCGTTAAGTCGCGGAGCCAAAGAAGTCGTCTTTGTGGAACGTGAGATTTCGCTGGTTAAAGTTCTTCGAGAAAATCTCGCCTTGCTAGGAATTAAAGAACGAGGAAAAATTTTTCACGGTTCAGCGCTAAGCTTAGTTTTGCGATTGGCCAAAAAATCTTTTGACGTTATTTTTCTCGATCCCCCTTATCACTCGGATGATGCAGAAATCATCCTCACGAAGCTTGGGTTTAGCGAATCCAAACCAGGAGAACTTGTTATCGTTCAACATTCGCATAAAGAAAGGTTTCGCGACAGCGTGGGCCAACTGAGACAACTTCGCCAGGAGCGCTACGGGGAAACGATGCTTTCGTTTTACCAGCCGCTTAATTCTTGACTCAAGCGAGAATGCTTATTTCGTATTTTTTACCACTTCTACTTGGCTTTTGTTGCTTGTGCATGAATGACTTTAATTCCAGTCCAAACTTGAGGCACGAGTGGTTCTACATCGCAAGGAGCTATCCCCAGATCGGGTTCACCGATAACTTCTCCAACAGTCATTACTCGTGCCCCCCGTGCCAATGCCAGATTGCAAGCTTCTTCTTGGTTTCTTTCAAGCATTATTCGGACCGTAGGACTGATGGGCAAAATTAGGCTTGCAACTCGAAGATTTTCTCTACAGTGCAGGTAACCATCTCTTTCCTGTCCCGTGTGATCTGACCTGTAGGTAGCGCCAGAAAAGCTAGCTTCAATCAAAACCGACTCTTGCTGTGCAAGCTCGTTGATCTCATCTGCGAAGTGCGAACTTCTTGAACCTCCCACGCAAACAAACATCACTCGATAGGGTTGGACTTCTGCGCTTTTTAATGCCATGGCCTTATTCACGTCCTCAAACTATCGTTTTGCGATCGCGAACAACCGGTCGGGAATTTTCTCCGGATTGGCAAGAGTGCGAAAGAGGTCGCCAATGCTCGACACGTAGGTTTTCCTGAAACCGACATCTTTACAGATTTGCAAGACAGGTTTCACATCAAAGGGTTTCAAGATAATAACCTGAGAAAATCGCTCATAGGCTCCTCCACTACCTTTGAGAAAACCGGAAACTTTTTGATAGGTTCTGTCTTCTTCGGAATGATAGATGTGATGACTAAGGCCAAGGTGCTTAGGGGTTTCGGCTGCAGCAAATAAGTCTAGCACCAGTCGCTTGCGATTTTGAAATTCAAAGATGAACAAGCCATCGGGCCTCAAATTCCTATAAGCAGATTCGACGAACCGCCGTACATCTTTTAGACTGGCCAAGTGATTCAGCACGCCTCCCACTGAAACAATTAACCCGAGCTTTGTCGAAAAATGGTAAGAACACGCATCCCCTTTCAAGAACTTCGCTTTCCCTTTGCGGATGTACCGAGCACACTTTTTCCTTGCAACTTCCAACATGTGCGGCGAATAATCAAGCCCAATAACCTCATATTCATTCAACAAAAAAGTCAACGATGCGTTTCCAGTCCCACATCCCACGTCAAGGATCAGCTTGTTGTCTTTTTCTAAAGGCAATTTTTGATAGAATCGAAGAATCGCCAAAGCATCATACACTGCTTGAGTTGAATAGACAAGGTCCCAGTATTGTGCTAAAGTTTTTTGGTACAGCTGTTCAACAGAACCAGATTTCCCCATGAAAAGTCATCTTCGCGTTCTTAGAAGGCAATCCTGGTCGTTCGCTTCTGGAAGGGTCGGATGATGTGGCGGGATGAATTTTCTTCTACCGTGGAAATTCAGACAAATTTTTCACTACCGGACTAGGCTGCCCCGTCATTCAAATTTAGGCAATGGGAAGACATTTACTGGAGGTATTGACGGGACAAATTTTCCCCTCCAGGGAAAATTTGGTTGCGGGGACAGGATTTGAACCTGCGACCTCCGGGTTATGAGCCCGACGAGCTACCGGACTGCTCCACCCCGCGTCGATTAGTCTTCTCATATTCGAGCATTCCCCTCCCCTTCCCTCTTCTTTTGAACCGCCAAAATCCAGTAATAGCAAAGAAGGAGTCATCCCTCCTGGAACGAGAAAACAATGTCAACCTTTTCTTGTTAGGAGCTCTTGATTGCAACTTAGGCCTGGTCCAGTCCCACCAATGGAAGATAAATCTCCCTCTCTTCTCACCTCGGAAGTCGTGTGTGATGAACTTCCAAATGGAATCAAAGTCCTGGTTAAACAAGTTTATCCTGCACGCGTAGCCAACTTCGGCGTCTGGGTCCGTGTTGGCGCCGTGAACGAAACCGATCGTGTTGCGGGAATTTCCCACTTCATTGAACACATGCTGTTCAAAGGAACAGAAAAGCGACCGGTGGGTCAAATCGCCAAGGAAATTCATGGATGCGGCGGGTACACGAACGCCTTCACCGATTATGAATGCACCTGCTATTGGGTTGTTCTCCCTTCTAAATACCTCGATGTAGCCTTGGACATCCATATCGATGCCTTCCTGCATTCTACCTTTGACGAAGTGGAACTACAGAAAGAGTGTCAAGTGATCTTGGAAGAACTTAAAATGTACCAAGATCGCCCCGACGCGTATTCTTTTGAAAAATTGATGACTCTTGCTTACAAGAAACATCCCTATGGAAGACCTATTATCGGTTCCGAGCAGACACTGCGTCAAATGACACGGAAGGACTTATTGGAGTATCTCCACGAGCACTATTACGCCGAAAACATGTTCATCACCCTCATTGGGGATATTGAGCCTACGCGTGCCATTCGAAAAATCAAGAATGCATTTAAGGGAATCCCGCGAAAAACGGTCCAGCGAACCCCTCTCCCAGTTGAACCTGCTCAAACTGAATTTCGGAAGGAACGCCTGAGTGGTGACATTGCTCGCAGCTATCTGAACATGGCTTTTCACGTCCCTGAAGCCACTCACGAAGATCTTCATGCACTTAAAGTTCTGGCCACCATCCTGGGCGAAGGGCGAAGCTCGCGACTTTCCCAAACCCTTCGTGAAAAAGAACAACTCGTCGATTATGCTCAAGCCGGAGTTTTTGCTCAACAACATCCTGGGTTTTTTTACCTCTCGTTTATGCTGGAAGAACTCAACATGGAAAAAGTAGAAAATGGGGCTTGGAGAGAAATTAAAAAACTTCAAGACCAACTTGTACTGCCGGATGAGCTCCTCAAGGCTCAGAACATGACCGAAAGTGATTATATTTTCTCTCAAGAAACTGTGGAAGGTCAAGGAAGAAACCTCGGAAATTACGAAATGCTTGGAGACTACTCTTTAGGAGAAAAACTCATCAAGAAAATTTTCGCCGTAACGCCTCATGACATTCAACGCGCAGCCCAGAAATATTTTACGCGAAATAATTGCAGCGAAATAGAATATCGCCGTGCGGAAAACTGAAGGAAAGCGATGCCATCCAAACTACCTGCACAAAAGATAAAGCTTCGAAATAAAGCGGTGATCTTAATTCAAGAAAATCATTCGACTCCGATCGTCTCGATGTGTGCTTATTTCAAAGGCGGGATTCGCCATGAAAATCAATCTCAAAATGGCATCACAAACTTCACGCAAAAAGTGCTCCTTAAGGGAACTGAACAATTCAATGCTGAGGAGTTTGCCTTTCGGACCGAAGCCATCGGGAGTAGCATGGTTACCTTTACCGATAAGGACGCATTTGGAGCACACACCTCTGTTCTCTCGAAACACTTGGAGCAGGCTTTCGAGCTTTTTCTCGATGCCATCTTTCACCCAACTTTTCCGACTGAAGAAGCCGAAAAAGAACGGCAAATGATTCTGGCAGAAATCGAAGAAGGGCGAGATGAAATCTATTCCTTGTGCCTTGAACTTTGTGATAAGACTCTGTTCAAGGATCACCCCTATCGTCTTCCGATCAAGGGAGAACCTGAAACTCTCTCGGCTTTAGGTCGCGATGATCTCGTGGGATGGCATCAAAAATGGTACCACCCCAACAATTTGATTTTCTCCATTGTTGGAGATGTCCAAGCCGAGCGGATCGCCGAAAAAGCCTTCAACTATTTCGAAAAGATTCCAAAAGGAAAACTCCCTAAGTTTGTTGCGCCTACTGAAAACATTCACGGAAAAAGAGAAGGGGCCATTGAGCTTGAAAAACGCCAATTGGCAATTGCGCTTGGCTTCCTGGCACCTCCAGCCGCCGATGATTCCCGATTTACTTTTGAAGTTTTAAATGGGGTGTTGTCAGGGATGGGTTCACGCCTTTTCATTGAACTTCGGGACAAGAAGGGACTGGCCTACTCAGTGGGATCCCGTTATGAACCTGTTTTGGATTACGGAATCATGAAAACGTTCATGGGGACTGCCGCGAATCAGGAAAAAGCAGCGAAGGAAGGTTTGATTGAAGAGTTAATGAAGCTCCGCGACTTTGACGTTCAGGAGGAAGAACTTCTAAGAACCAAACGATTCCTGGTGGGACTTTATGAGATTGGCCGACAAAAAAATTACACTCAGGCCATGCGGTACGCTCGATACGAAATGCTTGGCTTAGGCTGGCGAGTGGCCAATCTTTACCCGAAGAAGATTGAGTCGGTGGAAGTAGGTCAAATCCGGGAATTAGCCGTGCGCTACCTGGATCCAGAGAATTTTTCGTGTGCGGTTGTTCGGCCAGTCAAAAGCTCTCTTGAGGTTTCTCCCTCGAAAACATAAGTCGCAGACCCAGTCAAGAAAACAGGCCCATCACCACTCCACTCCACTTCTAACGGGCCCCCTGGCATATCCACCCGAACTTTCGAAGTAAGGTCTTTCAAAATTCTCCCTGCCACCATCGAGGCGCAAGCTCCTGATCCACAAGCATTCGTCGGGCCTGCTCCTCTTTCCCAAACTTGGACGCGAATGTGATCTGGTTTCAAGATCTCGACAAACTCGACATTGCTTTGATGAGGATGAGCAGAATGAATGGAGAGTTTTTTTTCCGTGTTCATCCAATGTCCAATGCGAAATAGTTCTTTCCTGGAAAATCACAAAGTGTGGATTTCCCATCGAAACAGAAGCCCCTTCCACTTTCCCTTCAGGAAGATCAAGCTTAAACAAAAGATTCTCTGGATCTTTCATTATTAATGGCTGGCCAAATTTCGAGTGAAGATCCCCATAACGAGGTAACCCCATGTTCACGCGTACTTTTTCCACTTCACCTTGGACAATGATGCATTCAGGTTCGATGAAACCTGCAAGAGTTTCAACGCGAAACTTCGGCTTTTTGATAAGCTTCTCCTCGAACACGAGCCGAGCAAAGCACCGGATTCCATTCCCGCACATTTCGGCTTCGCTCCCATCCGAATTAAAGATTCGCATCTTGAAATCGGCTGTCTTCGAGGGGAGGATGCGAATCTTTAATTCGGATGGGAGCGAAGCCGAAATGTGCGGGAATGGAATCCGGTGCTTTGCTCGGCTGTCTTCGAGGGGAGGATGGCAATAATGCCATCGGCGCCAATCCCA
>JABDET010000035.1 GCA_013286945.1 Candidatus Melainabacteria bacterium | reverse complement strand
CACCACAAGGTATCGTTTTTTATTTAAGTGGAATTGAACCAACCCACCAAAAGGACTACCGATCAGGATACATCGACACTTGTTTGGAGGAAATGTCCCTGATGTCCCGAGAGCAAGACGCGTTAATTCTTGGGATGGGAACCCATGGGTTTCACCCTGAAAATCATGGCTTTAAGTGCCTGATCCAGATAGACTCTGATTCTGATGCCGGTCCCTATCGGAATCATGCAATCTACGTGAAAAGGGTATCCTGAGTTCAAGCACAAATAAGCTTCCATGAAAACTGCGAGCCAAACCGAACTCAATGCGCAAATGGCTTTTCCTCCCCTCCCCTACCTTGAGGGGAAAAAGGCCAATGACACGTTGCACCTTTATCTTCAGATTGTGGGAAAAATCCGCCTTGCTTTGTTTCCAAAAGTGAATCATTGGTGGCATGTCACGCTT
This sequence comes from Candidatus Melainabacteria bacterium, assembly GCA_013286945.1. GTDB lineage: Bacteria > Vulcanimicrobiota > JABDET01 > JABDET01 > JABDET01 > JABDET01. The sequence goes on along the minus strand of JABDET010000035.1, from coordinate 19,072 downwards.
TATGTCTCGTCCCGAGGGCTCACCACAAGGCCCATTCCCTATGGAGACAGCAATTTCGAGATTGAGTTTGATTTTATCGATCATACGCTCGTCATCACCACAAGCGAAGGAAAGCGGAAAGATTTTTCTTTGGTTGATGGTCTTTCAGTCTCCAAGTTTTACAAGAATCTTTTCACTCATCTTACGGAACTTGGCATCGATGTTAAAATCAAGGCGGTTCCGTACAAAACGATCTCCACCACCCCGTTTGCTGAAGATGAAGAACATGCCACCTACGACAAAGAATACATTGGCCGCTTTTTCAATGCCTTTGTAAGAATAAACAACGTCTTCGAGGAGTTTCGCGGCAGATTTATTGGCAAGAGCACGCCGGTTCAGCTCTTCTGGCACAGCTTTGACTTGGCTCATACCCGATTCTCTGGAAAAGAAGCTCCCAAAAGAGAAGGGGCCAATCGATCGGATCGAGAGGCGTATTCCCATGAAGTGATTAGCGTCGGATTTTGGTGCGGCGATCAAAACGTTCAAGCCCCCGCATTTTACTCGTACACAGCACCCGCTCCTTCCGGTTTGACTGAAACCCCATTGCGTCCCGAATCTGCCTCCTGGAAAAACGGAATGGCTGTCTTGATGTACGACGATGTTCGAGTGGCCACATCTCCTCGTGCCGTTCTCCTTGACTTTCTAGAGAGCGCTTATCTTGCTGGCGCCACGAAAGCGGGCTGGGACATCGAAGCGTTTAAGCTTAAACCGGTGTAGATTAGGGCGCGTGCCTCGCAAGTTCACCGTGATCACGGACAAGGAATGACATAAAATATAAACCTGCGGCTATGAGTAAGAGGGCCTTAATTCCAAGAATAAACGACAAGGATTCCATCATCCCACCAATCATGGCACCATAGAGGTTTGATGCAAATGCATTGGAGCGATTTTGCGCCCGGGCAAAAGAAGCGGAAAAAATAATTCCAGCAAAAAAAATTGGCAACGTCATGCAAGTGCCAGACAATAGGGCTTTCGGCAGAAGAGACATGCTTGAGAAAAAGTCGTACGGGAACAGAAAGTTTCCAAAAAGACTAACAAACAGAGCTACATAATAAGGCTTCAAGGAACGGGGAGGCCGCCGTTCACAAAGGTAATTCGCCAAAAGCAACATCATGAGAATGGCGCCAATCACCAGTGCATTGACAGTCCAGGTCACCCCCGAAGAGAAGTGCGGATTTGCTTATACTCTGAACTTCGAGGAGCAAGAAGCCTGCTCCAAGGAAAAGAAAATGCCATTCGTTTTGATAAGTTTTGCCCGTAACCTTCTTGATTCCGATGTAAGAAAAGAGTGCCAACAAGAAAAAAACGAAGTAGTAAAGGTTCGGGATTGTCTTATCCCTCAGATAGAGATATGGCCAATCATCGGTTGTTAAATCGATTTTGTATGAAGACCAGGAATGAAGAAAGCCTTGGGAACCCTGCACGATACTTTGAAGATGTGGATCTCTTGAAAGACTTTCCTTGATGACTTTCTCGTTTCCCGTGACAAACCCGTATCCTCCCCATCCTCGAAATCCTGAGTGGACCTGAAATTCGACAGGTGGGTGCTCAAACACTTGCGTTAACAACTGCTGAAAACGTGCTCCGATAAATTCATCTGCAACGGCAAAGACTAAGACCACAACGCCGTTTGGTTTTAAGAGCCGTTTGATTTCCCTAAAACTTTCCAAAGTGTAAACATAATTGTCAAGCCTGACATTAGAATAGCTCGATGAAAGCGCGTGTGAGTCTAGAAGGCCCAACACAACCAAGTCATATCGATGTGATGTCTTCCTAATGAATGAGCGGGCATCGTCAACGGCAACATGAACTCGCGGGCTTTTATAGGGTGCTTCGGGATGCAACCGTTCCCCGATTTCAATGATTTTGGGATCGAGCTCCACAGCGTCAACACTTCTTGCCCCATTTCTCAATGCCCCGGCAGTATCGTTCCCCGCCCCCGCGCCTAAAATGAGCACATCGCCGGGCTCTTTCATGAAGCGATAAGCGATGTTGTAGTGATCGTAAGGAACAATGTCCCTCGGAAAGAGAATTGGATAACGTTGCTTAAATTGAGCAGAGTAATCGGTGATCATCATGTAGCGAACCGAATTTACCCAAATGACATAACCATCTGGCACACTTCGATTGTTGACTTCCACGGCTCTCGGGATGATGGTTAGTTTTTGGTAAGGAGACCAGAGGGTCCAATTCTTCGAATGGTAATCTTTAAAGAGCAAAAACACACATCCGAAAACAAGTGCGACTCCGATGAGAGCTTGCCATCTTCTTTCAAATAAGAGTGGGACTAAACCGATTCCCCCCAGTGCAAACCACAGATAAGGAGGGAGAGAAAAATACGAAACTCCAAAAAAAAGAAGAATCCCGAAAAGGCTTCCTAACAGATTAACGAAGTATCCACTTAAAGGTCGGTTGTGCTCATTGAGCAATCGACCGATCCGCTGACCAAAGGGTACAAAAAAAAGAGTAATGCACAACATGCAAAACAAAAGCAAACCTAAGCCTAACAGAAAGCTCAGCAAACTTGTCCCTGCCCAACCCTGAGCCGAGTTATACCACACAACAAAATTTGAGCCGTAACTCAGGTAAGAAGAGATCTTCTGAAAAGAAAACAGACCCAGCAAGGGGCCTAAAGAAAGAACGCTTACGAGAAGACTCAACACGGCGAAGGAAATCATGAAATAACTCTTTTTGTCGGCAAGTGCACATCCCAAGCCGATTCCAAAGAAGCAAAAGAGAAGGATTAAGTTGTGGAAATATGCAAAAATTCGAATTTCGGAAGACAACCAGCGAATCAAAAGCATTTCGAAGAATAGTCCGAGACAACTGACCCAAAACAATGAGAGGTGTCGCCTAAAAGAGTGACCGCTTTTCATGCTGAACGAAGAACTTCAAGATCGGTTGCAAAAATCCCAGTCAAGAACCTTTCAGCAAAACCCCTTGAAAATACACCCCTTCTATGATAGAATAGTCTCGGTATGGGGAAAGCAAACGAGATGGAGAGTTCTTCTACTTTCTCGGCCATTTGCGGCAAAGAACGAGAACAAATTTCGGACGAAATTTGCAAGTTCCTGACTTACCAATTGCTTGACAAACAAGATAAACGCAAGAGTCCCCGAATTCCCGTTTGCTTTCCGACAAATTATCTTCTTTATGATGGAAAGAAATGGAATCCATCCGAGCAGACCATGCATGCGTTGAATTTGAGTTCTACTGGTATGAAAGCCATGTCGTCTGTAGATATTCCTATCAATACTTTTCTCTATGTAAAGTTTAGTTTGGTCGAGCGTACTCCAATTCAAGCTTCAGCGCAGGTTAAATGGGCAAAATCCTTTGAAAAGTTGTGGTTTGTTGGGCTGACCTTCACGGAGTTGAAACAAGAGCAGCAGATTGCTTTGCTCGACTACGTGTCTACCGAAAGATCGAAATGGTTCGCCCAGCTCTCGAAACAAACAGGAAAAGACCGACGCGTTTACTTCCGGGCTCCTTCAAGCACCCTGGTTTCTTACAATCTCTATACTGATTCCCGAGCTGGTCTCTGGAAGCCTCAGCCCAATAAACTTAGTTTGATTGATGTATGTGCCAATGGCGTGCGATTCAAGCTGAAGCAAAGGCTTCCAGCGGGAAGCATCGTTTCATTTAGCTTCCCATTAGGGAAAAACTCGTTCCCCGTTGTTGGAAAGATCGTCTGGGCCAAGTTGTACCCGGATGGCCTCACTTATCATGGTCTCCAGTTTATGAACCTAAAGGAAGAAGAACGGGAAGTAATCATCAAGTTTGTCTTGCAAGAACAGCAGCTACAACTTAAAGCTTCGATGAAATAGCCATAAATCAACAAATCCTCGCCAAGTGCATGGTCGAACAGACGCCTTACTCTGCAAACGGTCAATGCCGATAGGGATGACACAGAAAACATGAGAATTGAGCGAGTTGGGCTAAGAGACTTGCGGCCAATCACCGAAACAGAATTTCAAAAAGCAATCGCGGCCTGTGAGAAAATAAAAGCCATCCGAGAAGGACGTCATCAATACATTCTCGATCATAAACTCGACGAAGGGTTGCTCATGCCTGCAGGCAAATACGGGCCCGGAGGTCAATTTACATCGCTTGCCAATTATGCGTATGATTTGGTCATATCGGGATCCTATGAGATCATTAATCATCTCCGGCTTTATACGCATCACTTTTGTGGTTATTCTTTTGCTCCTTTTTCGAATGACTTGATCATTCATCCCATTCCAAAAGACTTTGATGAGCAATGTGACAAGCTGCTGAAGGAACCCGATCAATGGGTGAATGCTTACATCCAGCTTGCCCGAAATACCGCTGCTCATCTATTGCCAGTCGCACCAAAGACGCTGGGTGAAATCGGATGGGATGTGAATGGGCGCATCGTCAATCATGACATTTTTGGCTGGCAAGAAAAACTTGCTTACTTAGATTTTTCTGGAATACTGCTTGGTCTTCGGAAGCGAATAGGAATGGGCTTTGGGATCAACATATTGGAACTTGGCGGTGGCTATGGGGGGCTTGCTTACTTTTTCAAAGCCGCACTTCCCGAGGCCAATTATTTCATCGTCGATCTCCCAGAATCACTCTTGTTTTCAGCGGTGTACCTCGCCATAACTGGTGGCGAATTCGACCACACCATCTATGATGGTACAAACCTGGAACAAGTGCTTGAAAATAACGCTGGTTTTAAGTTCATCTCAAATTTCATGTTTGATGATCTGGTTGAACCTTTGAAAATAGACCTCATGATCAACACCTCTGGGCTCCCCTCCATGTCGCTTGAGCAAGTTGAACATTATGCTGCAGGGATAGAGAAAATGCTGACCGGGGTGCTCTATGAGCACAATGGGGTGCCTCCCTACAGCTACAAGAAAATTCTCGCCGCCCATTTTCCGGCAAGAATTGGGCTTAGTCCATCGTTTGCTTTTCCCAACATGTGGGGAAAGAGCTATGCTGATATCGCCACTTTTCTGGGAACAAGCCTTGCTTCATTACAAGGGTTAGCGGAAGATAAGAAGTGGACCCTTTACCCCTTGCCCCAGCCAACAAACTGATTGAGCAGACGAGGAAATACTCGCCTTCTAACACAGGAAATTGGCAAGAAGATTCGAGCCGAAAACGGCATGGCACGCGCCGTGGAATGCTTCGAACAGTGGATTGAATCGATGCGCCGGACGGCTTAGCAAAACTAGAACACCTCTGATTACTGAAAAGCGTCAAACCGTGAACCGTATTCCCTGGGCTATCGAAATGTTCATATCTTTGTAACGTTTTGGGGTTGATTCCCCCTCATCAGGCTTGATATAATGGGGTCACTACACGATTCAGGAGGCTAGAAGTGGAAATAACTGCTAACATCCGTGCCGGAAACTATCTCGCGCGTTTGGCACAAATGGCTCGAGCCCTGAATAACTTCGATCCGGTGACGGGCACCGGAAAGATGGCTCAAGCTTTCTATGATGAACCAACGTCTTTTAAGGATTTTTTTCAACAGTTTGGAGTGAGGGGTGAGGAGGGGAGTCAAAACGCTGCGGCTCTGCACAACCTTCACTATTTGCTCCAGCGTGAAACCGTTCGGGAAGCGAATGGATCAACAAAGGATCGCCGCGCACTACTCAACAGAGCACTCGGGACGATTGGCGTTCTTGTCTCGAACTTGTCCCTTGATTTTCGAGATGAAGAAGGCCGTCTGAGAACTTTAGGGGGGATGTTTCTAGAGCAAGAATCCCCTCACCACGGATATCCCTTTGTTGATATTTTCGATCCGAAACTGACAATCATCAATCAGGAAGGGACTGGAATTTCAAAAACTCCGACCCAAAGCAAAAGACTCGATTTCGAATATCAAGACCAAAAGGTGATCGCAGTTCAAAGAATTGAACCAAGTAAGTCTGCCCTTATAAAAGGTGATGATCCAGTACGCCTCTTAAACCCTCCCATAACGAGAAACTGGCCCACTACAACTTTCATGATCTACGGGGTTCCCTCGATGCACCCTCTGCCGGGCAGTGCACTACAAAAAACTACCGACCAGAGCTATTGCGTATTGCGAATTCAAAATCCAAACGCGCAGCAAGAGATTCAAGAAAAAGTTAAACGCTTGATCGCCGATGACAATGGAGGCAAAAAGCAGGTACTAAGCACACCCGAAGAAAGTGAAATCAATTTTAACTTCTCCCCCCGCTCCTGAACCACACAACTTAATTGGAAAATCGTTGAATTGATGTCCAAACCGGGGGGTCTTCAACCCGAATGGCCCTGTTCAGATATTCCTGAACCCTTTGCAGCCTCGGCATATCCCATTCAGAAACAAGCGTAAAAGCTACCCCTTCGCGCCCTGCTCTAGCGGTTCGACCAATTTGGTGAACATAATCTTCCGGATCAGAGGGGACATCATAGTTGATAATTCGACGTATGTCCGGGATGTCCACCCCACGACCAAGCACACCTGTTGTCACCAGAGTGTGTATGCGGCCACTTCGAAATTCAGCTAAAACTCTTTCCCGTTCCCACTGTGCCCTATTACCATGCACCACTCCATGATCATAATCACTTTCTTTCAGTTTTGCAGACAGTTGATTTGCTCCCAAAGTATATTTGGCTTCATCCTTATAACGGCAAAAAATCAGTGTTGGGGCGTTTTCATGCCCAAGAATCCCGCTGAGAACTCTAAATTTGCTTTCTTTATCATTGTTCATCCGGTAAAAACTTTCGGTGATTTTGGGTTTCTCTGCCTGGACATTCTGCAGCTGTATACGCATTGGATCGTAAACGTGCTCTTGGATAAGCTCTTCCAGCCCATCAGGAATCGTAGCCGAAAAGAGTCCAATTTGGGGTTTTGTAACTAAGGACTTCAAAATAAATCTCACGTCTCCGATAAAACCCATGTCAAGCATCCGATCCGCTTCATCAAGAATGACGGTTCTAACTTGATTGAGTAACCCTGGAAAAGTGTTTATGAAATCGATCAGCCGGCCGGGTGTCGCTACAAGAATGTGTGCTCCCTGGTCAATCCAATGCATTTGAGCCGATCGAGATCGACCACCATAAGCTGAAACAACGCGAATAGCTGAATCAAGTTTCGTTCGGCTAATCACCTCACTAATTTGTATCACAAGTTCGTGAGTTGGGGCTACGATTAAGGCTTGCGAAGCTCTTGGAGAAGGGAAGACTTTCTTGAGGATAGGCAAAACAAAGGCAAGAGTTTTTCCACTACCGGTTTGAGCCTGGGCCACAACATTGCGCCCTGCAAACATTGGAGGAATTGCTTCTCTCTGAATGGACGTAGGATTAGTTATTCCAGCACGTGCAAGTTGGCCAACAATAGAAACATCAAGTTCAAGTCCTCCAAATTCTCTTGATGTAGGCGATGTGGTCCCTTGATGAGCACCCCGGAAGCCTTGATGCCCTTGGGTAGTTAAGCCCGTTTTTCCATTCGCGTTAGTGTGCCCAGATTCCGACGCTACGGCAATGCTTCTTATTCGCTGGAATTCCGCCAGAAACTCTGTTAAAGTGCGAGCTTGACCGTTCTCTCCGCTCCTGGAAGCGAATTCAATATCCACCCTGATTCGCTGTTCAAACTCGTCAGCTCGAAGAGACCTGTAAGGCTTAGTGCGGTCAAGGAAATCGTCACGAGAAAATTGAGATCTCGCTTCCCCATTGCCTTGTGGCAAAACTGCCTTAGCCGCTAAAAAAATCTGATTAACTTTGATAGAAGAAATCGAAGTCGGCCCTTGATTAGACTGCAATTAACTCATCTCCAAATTCTAGATAGCCATTCTCTTCGCACCACTAAGGACTTACTTGTGCGCAGCAGGTTCGGCGCTCGGTGAGCCTGTTGGCTGCTTCACAATGCGCAGATATGGCTTAGGCGCTTTCCAACCCTGGGGATAGATTTTCTTTGCGTCTTCGTCAGACACAGATCCCGCAATGATGACATCTTCGCCTTGCTTCCAGTTAACTGGTGTGGCCACTTTGTGCTTTGCGGTCAGCTGCAGCGAATCGATGACACGCAGGACCTCGTCAAAATTGCGCCCGGTGGTCATCGGATAAACAATGAGGAGCTTGATCTTCTTGTCGGGCCCAATCACGAACACATTGCGAACGGTCATATTGTCCATCGCCGATCGCCCATCAGAAGTACCGGACGTACTGGCTGGGAGCATTCCATACAGCTTCGAGATCTTCAAGTCGGTGTCACCGATCATCGGATAGTTCGGAGCAAATCCTTGTGTTTCTTTGATATCATTAGCCCATTTCGCATGGTTATCGACCGGGTCAACGCTCAGTCCGATGATCTTAACGCCACGCTTGTCGAACTCTGGCTTAAGTTTGGCCATGTAACCAAGCTCGGTTGTGCAAACTGGGGTAAAGTCTTTCGGGTGAGAAAAGAGTACACACCAGGAATCACCGATCCACTCGTGAAATCGAATTTTTCCTTCGGTAGTTTCTGCTTCGAAATCGGGTGCTGCTTCACCAATTTTAAGACTCATAATACACCTCCGTAAGGTTTCATGGCTTCGGTGACAAGTTCTGAAAACCTGCTGTAAATCCGTTTCATCATGGGATAGAGAAGTCTAGCGGACAAGGCTTGCCATGTAGCGCCTTACATTGGGAAAGAAGGAATCCACAGGAATACTCAAAGTCGGAAAGAACTGGAATTGAATCCCTATTCGAAAGGACTCCGATGAAAAACGCACAGACAATGGAATCCGAAGATCTTTTAACCAAACGGAATGAGTACCTCATCCCGGCCACTTCTCATTATTATGAGAATCCTCCGGTCTTCACTAAGGGCCTGATGCAGCATCTCTGGGATAGCGAAGGAAAGAAATACCTCGATCTTTTTGCTGGTGTGGTGACCGTGAATGCTGGTCATTGCCACCCGGAAATCGCAAAACGAATTAAAGCGCAAATCGACACGTTGCAACACACAACCACCCTTTACGTGACTGAACCCCTCATTCGGCTTGCGATCAAACTCGCTGAAATTGCTCCAGGGGATCTGAAACAATCGTTTATTACGAACAGTGGAACAGAAGCCAACGAGGGAGCAGCACTCTTAGCTAAGGCTTATACTGAAAGCCATGATTTTATTGCCCTACGCCACTCGTTTCACGGGCGCTCGATCATGGGGATGAGTTTCACGGGACAATCCAACTGGCGCGGGGGTGGACCGTATGTCGCCGGCGTGCAGTTTGTTTCCGGTGCTTATTGCTATCGCTGCCCCTTTGGGAAAACTTACCCCTCCTGCAATCTCGAATGTGCGAAGGACGTGGAAAATGTCATTCGCACCACCACGCCAGGAAAGATTGCAGCCCTTATTGCAGAGCCCATTCAAGGAAATGGCGGGGTGATCACTCCCCCACCTGAATATTTCAAAGAAGTCAAAGGGATCGTCAAGAAATACGGTGGCCTGCTGATCTCCGATGAAGTCCAAACCGGATTCGGACGAACTGGCACCTGGTTTGGAATGGAGCAGTGGGGGGTCGAGCCTGACATCATGACCATGGCCAAAGGAATGGGAAATGGACTTCCGATCGGTGGTTTTATTACTCGTGGAGAGGTGGCGAGCAAACTAAAACCTGGCACCCATTTTTGCACCTTCGGCGGAAATCCGGTTTCAACGACAGGTGCCTTAGCAAACATTGAAGTGATTGAAAAAGAGCATTTGAAGGAAAATGCTGCATCCATCGGGAGCTACCTTAAAGAAAAACTTTTGGAGCTTCAACAGAAACATCCGCTCATTGGAGACGTGCGGGGCAAAGGCCTAATGCTCGGCATCGAACTGGTCAGCGATCGAAAAACGAAGCAACCCGCTATGGCTGAAATGAAGCGCCTCATGGAAATCTGCAAGGACAATGGAGTTCTTATCGGCAAAGGGGGACTGGACGGCAATGTTGTTCGGATCAAGCCTCCCCTTTGCATTAACAAAAGCGATGTCGACTTTGCCATTCACGTTTTAGACGAAGCATTCGGAAAGATCGCATGAGTTCGACGCAAACTAAGCTCAAAACTTGGCAAAATTTCGTCAACGGAGAATGGGTCTCTGCCGGAAGTGGCAAGACCACCCCTAACATTAACCCAGCCAACGCAGACGAAATTTTGGGATACAGTCAGCAATCGGAATTAGACGATCTCGAAAAAGCGGTAACGGCCGCGCGAGAGGCTTATCCCGGATGGCGAAAAACACCATCTCCCGCTCGAGGAAAATTCTTATCTAAAGCGGCGGCCCTCCTTGAAAAAAGAAAAGAGGAACTCGCTAAAGCCCTAACGCTAGAAGAAGGGAAAGCCTTTCAAGAGTCTCTTGGAGAAGTTCAGAAATCAATCAACATCCTTGAGTTTTTTGCTGCTCTTGGGAGACGATTAAACGGGGAATCGATTCCCTCGGAGCTTCCGAAGAACTTCATCTACACCAAGCGAGAACCACTAGGAGTTGTGGCCCTCATTACCCCTTGGAATTTCCCTGTGGCCATTCCAGCTTGGAAAGCGGGAGCCGCTCTCATCGCTGGAAACACCGCGGTTTTGAAGCCTTCAAGCTTAACACCGTGGACCGCCTCTCTCTTAATGGAAATCTTCCAAGAAGCAAATCTCCCCAAGGGAGTTCTTAACCTTATCACGGGACCAGGAAGCGTATTGGGAGAAGCGATTGTCAAACATCCTCATGTTCGCGCCATTTCTTTCACTGGATCGACCGAAACTGGAAGAAAACTGCAAGCGCTAGCGGGAGCACACGGGAAACCGATTCAACTTGAAATGGGTGGAAAAAATGCAGTGATCGTCTTAAAGGATGCCGATCTTGATTTGGCCGCATCTGGGGTTGTATTTGGCGCCTTTGGTTCCGCGGGACAACGGTGCACAGCCACCAGCCGATGCTTGGTTGAGGAATCGGTCTTGCCAGCATTCACTGACAAATTGCTCGAAAAAATAAGGCCATTCATTGAAAAAATGCACGAAGGAACCGTTGGGCCGCTCGTGGATGAGAATCAATTGAAGAAAGTCCTCCACTACATTGATCTCGGAAAAAAGGAAGGAGCCTCCTTGCTTGTAGGGGGTAAACGGATGACTGAGGGGGCTTTGGGTAAGGGGTATTTCGTTTCCCCAACGATTTTCACCAACGTTGCTCCCTCGATGACCATTGCGCAAGAAGAAATTTTTGGTCCGGTTCTCACGATCACCGCGGTGAAAGACATGGATGAAGCGATTCGAATCAGTAATGATGTGGAGTATGGTCTTTCCGGATCAATTTTTACGCAAAATATCAATCAAGCATTAGACTATGTTGATGACATTGAAATCGGTGTCGTACACGTCAATTCCCCAACCATTGGCGGAGAAGCACAAGCCCCTTTTGGGGGAATGAAAGGTTCGGGAGTCGGCGGACGGGAAATGGGGCACCAAAGCCTCGACTTTTTTACCGAATGGAAAACAGTGTACATTGATTACACCGACTCAAACCGAAAAGGAAATCTTTACTGAGCTTACCAGGTTGAAAGGTAGAGCGAAGCCCCAGAGAACGTTGAAGTCGTAAGCGAAGCCCGATCCTCTGCGATAATTCGGGCTGGTAGTCGATCCCTGACAAGTTCCACGTCTCCCGCTTCTCTAGCCACCGAATAAGCTGAATAACCTGGAAAACTTTGACGGAAGTCACTGGAAATGCTTTGTCTTAACATTCTAACGGACCTGAAACGAATGGTGGGAGGAAGTCGAAGAAACCCTTCCTGATGAAATGCGCTGGCGCGCGAACCCGTGAGGAAATCTGTTCCCCTTTTGGCTTCTGGCGCTGTATTCCCGGGAATGTACAAGCCGACCATGAGGCAGAACCCGACCATACCGACAAGAAGTCTCCGTACCATTAATTTTCTCCCTCCGTGCCAACTTGTGAGGCACCCCACACTGCTTAACTCTCTTTCATTTATTATGCCGCAAATGTGGACCCAACACAATTCTCCTCTCGAGCAGGATTGACAAATCAAAAGAACTAGTCGCTTCCAACGAACACTCCGAGTTTGTTATTCTTGTCGTGGGACTGGTCCGACGCGGTGAGGACGCGAATCCATTGGCTCTGAAAAGGAGCGAGTGCGGGTTACCGACCGAGCGGATTCACTGCAGTCCGACCAAAAAAATAATGGTAAGCCACATATTCAGTAGGGACATGGATGTCCCGCGGACTACAGTGGCTCGGAGAACGACCAAGGATGGTCGTTCGAGAATCAGCGAGGGAGGTAACCCGTACTCGCGACCCCTTCAGGGTCAATGGTGAAAAGGAATCCAGATGATTTCATCGTGAATTCATATGAACGTTTTCACGAAATCGTGAAAACTTGGGATGTCCTCGAGCAAGGAGAAGGTCTCCACATCAACCTCTTGCATTTCAATTCGCGCGAGCATCTCGCTAATTTTGGTCTCTCCGTTTTGGCTCTTCCAGCTAGCGGCCAAGTGCCGCCTGAGCAAATGCAACACCATTCGCTTTGACGGCTCCCTCATCCCTTGATTCCACAATTTCCAGGCGGTTTGCTTAAAAGATGAAAGTGGATGGAAAAAGGGCCATTCCAAAAAGTGTTGGGCTAATTGATTGAGCGATTTTCTAGGGTCTGTTGTTCCTGTAAGTTCTGACTGGATAAGCGCCCTTGTTGGGTTTGGCCTTGGATCGGCGCCATCCCAGTCGCTCACCAATCGAGTGGCCAAACTCGACTGATTCGTGAACCGCGCAAGTTCGATGAGAAGCGGGTAAATCCCGTCTAGCACCGTTGCATTCAGCTCTGCGTCATTCCTTTTCCCATAAAGTTTTTCCTCGATAAAAAACTGAGAAAACCGAATGGTAAACTCATCACTAATGCCTGCTTGACAAATCGACCGAAAAGAGAAAGGCCACGGGTGATGATTTCGAGCAAGCTCCCTCGCCTTGTTTAGGTGATACTCCGCCTTCTCCAGTCCTTGGGAAAAATAAAAGGCGCGCCCTAAGTTCCAATGGACTGGCAGCAATTCTGCGTCTGTCTCGAGAGCCTTCTCAAAATACTGCATGGCCAGTCTCCTGTAAGCGAGTTGAGGCGAGGACCCATGGGGCAATACCGACGAGCAAGACCAATAGGCAACGCCTAAATTGTTTAGGAGATTGGGTGACCCCCCCGAGTGGAATTGAAGTCCGGGCGTGGGAACATAAAAGAGGCCTGTGCTAAAGAGTTCAATTTTCGACTGTTCGGTCACGTCCGGTTTGTTTGCATCGCCGTTCAAGAACTCATCCAATCGCTTCTCAAAAGTATGTTTGGAAGACCGATATTGGCGAAGTTTTTCTTGCCCTTTCTCCGCCATGAGCATTCGCTCTTCTGGGTGTTCAAGGTAGTGTGTGAGGAGTGAAATCAAGTTGTCATCGTCGTAAGCCACCACGTCGGTCCCGACGCTAAGCCAGCTCAGTGTGGCGTCATTCTCTTCGTTGATAAACAGGAGTGATCCGCAAGCAAGCGCATCGAGCGTTCTTTGATTTAAAACATCCGGACGCACTGCGTGGTTAAACACGATTTTGCTGTCTCGGTATAGAGCTAACGCTTCTTGATACGCAATCTTCCCAAGGATCTTGATGTTGTATCTTGGGAGAAGGTTGAGGATCGATTCTACGCTACGAGCCCTTTCTTGGAAGGAAACCTGATCAACCTGACCCACAAAAATCACATCGATCGAACGATCATTCTTCGATAAATGAAGGGGAGGGGAATCCATATCGACAAAAGGGTGCCACATCACAAGGGCACTCCCCGATTCTTGCAAGAATGGAGCGACGTCCTTTCCGTTGACGATCACTTTTGGAAAGAAAGGGGCAGCCAGAGCCAGGCTCTGGAAATTGACTTGATAGTCCAGGACCACCGGGATAACAGGAACAGGCGTGTTTAAATAATCGACAGGTAAACTGTTGAATTCAGGGAAAAAAGTGAAAACCACGTCAGGCTTCCACGGAAGCGTCTGGACGGCAGCCTCGATTGTAGAGAATTGCGGTACACCAATCACTTCGTGCTTAAGAGCTTCCAGGCTTGAGCGAACGGGCGCATAGTCCTGAAGAAAAAGACAGCGCATCTTATTTTCACTATCGGCAAGAAACGGAGAAAGACTATCTCTCCCACTCCCATTCAAATTTTTCATGTATCGACACAACGGCGAATTCTCTTCAAGATTTTGCCCCCCATTTTGCAAAAAACGGTAAGAGCTTGGGGACACTCCCATTGAACTCCCCTCATTTTCGTGATACACTGGGGCTAGCTAGGGTTTAACACCAATATCTTTAAGAATTCGGGGAAGTTTTCATCGCCGTAGACTCCCTCAAGCACGCGGAGTGAAAACGTGTGATCGTTGAGGGAAAGAGTTCGAGGACAACTGAGAATTGTCATCGATTTGTTCTTCTTGCCTTTTCTGCAAGGAGCCCACAACGATCTGCCCTTGTGGCTCTTTACTTTTCACTCCCAGTGCTAAATTCAACGCGCAAAAGGGGTGATCGAAGCTAAAAAATACTAATACGCATGTATTTTGCACGGAAGCATATCCAATTTTCATAGGAGGGAACCTAATATGGCATTTGGTATTAGTATTCTCAATAACGCAACTGCCTTAAATGCAGTTAACCAACTGAACATCAATCAGTTCAATCTTTCAAAGAGCATCCAACGCTTAAGCACCGGACTTCGGATTAACACCCCAGCCGATGACGTGGCAGGAAATGCTCTAGCCAACCGGCTACAAAACAAAGTCAACATCATCCAGCAAGGAAGTATCAATGCTCAAGATGGTGTTTCACTCGTGCAAGTGGCCCAAGGAGGAATTGGCCAGATCAACGACATTCTGCAGCAGTTGAACACCCTGGCTGCTTCAGCCGCCAGTGCTGCAAAAAGCAACGTTGATCGTGCTCAAATCCAAACGGAAGTCAATCAACTTCTGCAACAGGTCTCCCAAATTGTCAACCAAACCAAATTTGGAGATCAAAACCTCATTGATGGATCCATTCAGTCTGCACAATTAGGCCTTGTCAGCACGCTGAACGTCACTACCAATGCGTTTGTTGCTGCTTCCGGTAACTCGTTGGTTCAAAACATCGGTATCGCCACCGTCTCGCTGACCAATCCTGGTTCCAATGCCACCTGTTTCTTGGATGAAACGTTTCGAATCGTGATTACCCCGAGTACTGTCACCGGTACCTCGTTCATCGTGAACGCTTTTGCAAGCGGCACGGTGCCGGCTGGTGGTGTGGCTCCGGATGTTGCGCCCATTGCCACGTTGATCATCACGCCAACGGGGGCGAATGGAAACGCCTTGGTGTCACTCACGATTACAAGTTCAGCCGTCGGTGGTGCGACATTCGTTGCCACCCTAAACTTCCAAGGGATCACGGTGAGTGATATCGCAAACATTGTTGGAACCAACGCGTTTGTGGCCACTCAAGCTTTCCAACCTGCCGTGGCTCTTGACAAATCGCTGCTCATTCAGGTGGGTGCTGACGTGGGTGAAGTCGACCGTGTGACCGCTCAAGGTTCCAACGTGTCGAATCTCTTCAGCAACCAGAACTTGTTCGTCGGAACGATTCTACAAGCGGAAGGCGCGTTAACTCAAATCAGTCACGCCATTCAGATTGTGAGCCAAGATCAGTCAACCCTTGGCGCACTTCAGAATCGATTCCAGGCGATTGTCGCCAACAATGCAACCTTGACTCAAAACGAGATTGCATCCAAGTCACGCATCACCGACTTGAACGTGGCGGCAGAAACCACCAATCTAACCAAGGAGCAAATTTTGGTGCAGACAGCAAACGCGATGTTAGCGCAAGCGAACTTGCTGCCACAGTCACTGCTTCAACTCTTTCGTTAGACGATCACGAGTTCGTTAAGGTCAAACGGCGTTTGAAAAAGCGCCGTTTTTTTATACAGAATGACGGCAGTGTCCCCATTCGTGTCCCTTTGTTGGAGTTAATCGTCAGGTAATGCACCCATTTTTCGGCTCAGGTATTACTAGATACAAAGACGAGGACGATAATAGACATGAGCGGCGAGCACGGCGATGGTTAGTACGCCTCAGCGCACGCCTAGCTAGCCTCAATTGAGCGTCCTAACCGCTCGCCGCCGTTCCCTCTAGTCTTGTTCAGAGATGATTCCTTTTCGGATGGCATATTTAACTAGCTCAGCCCGATTATGAAGATCAAGTTTTTCCATGATATTGTAACGGTGGGATTGAGCGGTTTTAACAGAGATGTAAAGCTTGTCTGCGATTTGTCTGCTTGTGCATCCTTCCGCAAGAAGTTTCAGTACCTCCTCTTCACGTGCTGTCAAATTATTCTTTCCCTTAGTAGAAGCAGGATCGATTGAAAGGAACTCGGTGACCAAAGCCTGAGTCATTGTTGGAGAAAGATAAATCTTCCCCTCTGCCACAGTTCGAATCGCTTGGACAAGTTCATCGCTTGCCGTCTCTTTCAACACATATCCCAAGGCCCCATTTCGCAGAACGACAAAAAGATATTCTTCCAGATCGTATTGAGATAGAATAAGAACTTTGGTATCCGGTGAAGCGACTTGAATTCTCTTAAGCGCCTCAAGGCCGTTGAGCTCCGGCATGCCAATGTCAAGAAGGACAAGCGTTGGCTTTAGATTGGTGGCCATTTCGACTGCTTCTTGCCCATTGGTAGCCTCGCCTAAAATCTCCATTTCAGGGTACATACCAAGCAAGCTTTTTAATCCGCTTCTGACGATCGAGTGGTCATCGGCGATCAAGACCTTGATCATAGGGTGTCCACTTCCTTCGCGTTGTCAGTACCTGAACTGTCGCTTCCTCCATCAATTGCGATTTCCTTCCCTGCCTGAGGAGGCAAAGGGATAGAAAGAGAGACGGTGGTCCCTTCTCCGGGTACGGAATGAAGATTGAACTCTCCCGAAAGTATGAACGCTCGCTCCATCATTCCAGCAATGCCCAGGTGAAAGTTCTTTCTGTCGTTCAACAGGTGGGTGTCGAATCCGTCTCCATTGTCAGAAATTTCCAGCTCCAATCGGTTCTGAGAACTGTCTAATCTGGCAGTCACTTCAGACGCGTTGGCGTACTTCACAATATTGGCCACCGCTTCTTGAGTGATCCGAAATAGCGCGAGCTCGATTTCCGATGTAACCCGAAGCTCCGGTTGATTGGAGCGAAACGCCACCTTGATTCCCCGTTTTCTCAGTTGCTCTCGAAAAAGAGTGGAAAGTGAATGGTTAAGTCCAAGGTCTTCCAATAAAGCCGGACGAAGATTGAACGCAAGACGGCGGATTTCCGAGAGAATCTGCGTTGTCAATCCTTTCAACCGATCAAAGTCTTCTGCGCAAACCAAATTCTTCGACTGCGTGTTCAGCAGCTTTATTTGTTCAATTCGTAAGCTGAGAGCAGTAAGCGCTTGTCCTGCTTCGTCGTGCAATTCGCGAGCGACTCGTTTCCGTTCTTCTTCCTGCGCATTGATGATTCGGCCTGCCAATTGTTGGGAACGAAACTGTTCCTGTTCCAGCGAATCAAGCATGCCTTGAAAGGCCGAAAGAATAAGGGTGAAGATGATTAAAACTCCAAGCCCCATTCCTGAATTCCAATACGCCCAAGCAGGAATCGGATGGTGTGTGGAAAGGACCACGTTAGCCAAGAAAGCCACAAGTTCGCTTTCCGAAGCCACAACAACTCCTGCCCATTTCCCGGCAAACCAAGTGGCTAATGAAATGGGGATCAAATAAAACAAGTGGATTGAAACGTTGGGCCCGGTGAAGTCATCCGCAACGCCGACCACGAGGGTTAACAAAATGCTGAACAATAGGATCCATGGCTTCGGAAAACGTCCGATGGATTTTATCACGCTTCTGTACGAATGAATCACGGTTCATCATTCGCCGTTTCTCGAAGGAACCTTACATGATCCATGGCAAGAGACAGGAGAAAGGGATCCTCAGGCGATATAGGCAATATTAAGACAACAACTCCAGGTCTGCGTAAAATCTGGCGCCCGTAAAAGCTCAATGAAGCGCAAGGGCGCTTACTGATGGAGGAGAACGTATGGAATGTAGTTCGTGTCACACCGCTGTTCAGTCTGGTCAAAAGTTTTGTCCGTCCTGTGGAAAGGAACCCAATCCCGGTGGTGGCGGTGGAACGATTTCACAGGCCAGTGGACTTTCAGAAAATATAGCAGGGATGCTCTCATACATCACGATTGTCCCTGCCATTATTTTTCTTGTCTTAGAGCCTTACAGCAAGAATCGGTTCATACGTTTCCATGCATTTCAGTCCATTTTCTTGACAGTTGCATCCGTTGTTATCCAAATCGGCTTTCGGATTGTGGCTTCTGTTCTTTCTATTTTTGCTCTCTTTCTCTTGCCCGTTGTAGGATTAATCGGCCTCGGTTTCTTTATTTTATGGATTGTTTGCGTCATTAAGGCGTTCAATCACGAAAAGTTTAAGATTCCGTTTATTGGAGAGTTAGCGGAACAACAAGCGGAAAAGGGATAAGGACTTTCTCGGTTAAGCGTAGGACACGATAAACGGCAATTCGTTTACCTAACTTGATGATTCCCATCGTCCTTGTGGGAAAGATCTAATTGATGGATAAGCCAGCTATTTCCAGCGTCTCGTTTGGGGTCACCCTCCTCCGAATAGTCGGACTGGCCGCAGCATACTTTGTTGCTGGAAAACTGGGAGTCCTGCTCGCGCTCCCGCCTGGTTATGCCACCCCGATCTGGGCACCGTCTGGCATTGCGCTTGCGGGGATCCTTCTCTACGGTTATCCGGTATGGCCCGGCATATGTCTCGGGTCGGCTTTGGTGAATTTTTCAACCACCCTGCACACGCTGAATGACCCAAAGGCCGTTCCACTCGCCTTGTTGATCGTCCTGATTATTGGGCTGGGTGCATCTCTCCAAGCCATTGTTGGTGGATTTCTTGTTCGCCGTTTTGTCAAGTCACCCTATTCTCTTGATCGAGAAAGGGATGTGGTCAATTTCTTAATTCTCGGTGGACCTGTGAGCTGTGTCCTTAATCCTACGAT
>JABDET010000034.1 GCA_013286945.1 Candidatus Melainabacteria bacterium | reverse complement strand
GGGACCAAGCGCCAGACAATGCTGCACGCGATGTCCAATAAAAACGCAAAGTGTTCCATCATCCATTTTTACAGGAATTGAAACCGTAAGTTCTCGTTTCGGGTATTTCAGATATTCGTGAATGTTCGGATCCAAGGACATCTTCTTAGCCACAATATCTAATTGTGCGAGAGCCATTGCATAAATGCTTCGTTCTTGCTTGTCTTTTTTTTCCATGGTGATCATGAATCTTTTCCTCCTGCTGATTTAAGTTTCTCTTGAACTTTGATGAGGTTCGCGCGGGCCTCTTCGAACGTGGAGTCTAAAAGCAAGGCTTGCTTAAGACAACGCTCCGATTCCCGATAAGCCTTGAGCTCGGCATAAACCATCCCTGCAAAATAAAAAGCCTCCCGATCCTCTGGATCAATTTTTGCGGCTTCGGAGAATGCTTCGATAGCGTTCCAATGATCTCCCTTGTGCCAAAGAGCGTGCCCAAGGTTGATGTATGCTTCCGTGTGTCGAGGATCAATTCGAAGGGCGCGTCGAAATTGCACAAGGGCGGCATCGAGGAGTCCCATGTGGGTGTAGACAATTCCCAAATTCACGTAAGTGGTGGCGTAGTAAGGATGATGTCGAATGGCCTTGCGCAGTTCATCTCTGGCTTGTTGGCTCTTGCCTTCTTGAAGGTACGTTCTTCCCCGAATGTTCAGTGCTTCCACGTTCTTGGGATCGATCTGAAGAACCTTTTCAACGTATTCATAGGTTCGTGAATACTGCCCCAAGAGAGAATATGCTTCAGCCAGAGCCATGTGGAGATCGAGGTCATGGGGTTGAAGCACCAGCCCCTTTTTCCAAATGCGCGCTGCTTCCTTAATATCAGAAGAATAAAAAAGGGCCATTCCAAGGTGAAAATAGACTTCCGCATCTTTTGGGTTAAGTTCAATCCCTCTTCTAAAATAAGTAACAGCCGTTGGGTAATCTCCTTTCGAGGCGTACGCAAGTCCAAGTTGAATACGCGATTCAGGATCGCGCCGATCCAAGGCTGCTGCTCGTCGAAATTCCTCGATCGCTTCATCCACTCGACCACTGGAATAAAACTGACAGCCCGTTTCAAAATGACTTTGATACGACTTGTGGCGTTTGAAGGGGGACAAGGGGATAATTTTTCTTCCACGCGCTCGTCTCGTACTCATGGCAAGATCACGAATTGAGCAATTCGCGCGTGGATTTGTCGCATGATTTTCTCTTCTTCAATTTGGCGCTAGATTTTCCCTCCGACAAAAGACTGGAAGGGTTTCCCCCATTTTTAGACAATCTGAAACAACAATAATGACATCAGGAATTGAGAGAATATTCCATCGGTGGGCATTTTATGCTCACTTGCTGGTTACGGTTTATCTGCTATCGTTTTTTCTTTATTACGATCACAAGTCTTCATCGCTCTGGATTTCTCTTTTGTCGGAGTACCCTCTCCTTTTTTTTCTATCCATAAGTTTGTTTGGGCTAGCAACCTGCCTGGCACTTCTTTCAAGGGCATCGTTCTTCGCTTGGTCGGTTTTCTTCTTTGATGTTTTAGCGAGTTTTGCTGCTGTGGCTTCAGGCGATTCGTTCTTTCTCCCCGTTGTTGTGCTTCCTGGGATTGCCGCAGGGCTTGTAAAGCGCCGGGAATACTTCTATGTTTTTTTGGCAAGCTTTGGCGCTCAGGTCTTAATCTTATTCAGTCAGATGATCGTGCGGCCGTTGTCAAAATGGTCAGTTGATGAGATTTTTCATTTTGTATCGTTTTTTGGAGCACTCGTTGTCTTGAACCTCCTTGGATTATTCGCGGCTTATGCTCTGAATTATTCCATCAAAGAAAGAAGACGAAGCGAAGGCTTACTTGATTTGATTCAAGTGACGCAAGAAATGGGCGTTATTCGAAACTACGAAAAAATCTCCGCCCTGCTTATGAAGGTACTTCGAGGGATGTTTGATGCACATTCTTACGGACTGTATGTGGTGGAAGAGAAAGGGGGAGAAAAAATGGCTATTCTTCGAGCCGTTGAAAGCCCTTATCCCCGCGTTTTTCTCGATTTTAACTTGGACATTAAAGATTCCATTTTATCCGAAGCCTTAAGAAAGAAGAAAGGGGAGATCATTAAGGACTTGCGACTCCGAAGGGATCACATCCTGGCCCCTTTGCCCACGTTTCGAGGAGCCATTTTTCATCCGGTGTTGTTTGAAGAAGAGGTACTCGGTCTTCTTTTCTTGATCTCCTCCATGACGGGAGCTTACTCGCCAGACCAGGACTCGATGCTTGAGCTTTTGAGTAGCCAAGTGGCCATCACGCTGAAAAACATCAACTTGTATCAGAAAACGGCAACCATGGCGATCACCGATTCACTTACGAATCTTTACACCCATGGTTATTTTCAAGATCAGCTTGTTAAGTTGGTGACCGACCACAAGTACAGCGAGAAGCCAATTAGCTTGATTATTTTGGACGTGGATCATTTCAAAGTGATTAACGACAGTTACGGGCACCCTCAAGGCGATTACATTTTGCGACAGATGGCAGGTTTGGTGAAAAACCAAGTACGGCTTGAGGACATCGTAAGTCGCTACGGCGGCGATGAATTTGTGTTGATTCTTCCTGGATTAGACCGAATGAGTTCTGCGGTTTGTGCCGAGAGGATTCGAAAAACGGTTGAAGAGTACAGTTTTGTAGCTGGAAGTAAGGCGGTGCACATCACGATTTCAGCCGGGGTCTCAGGTTTTCCAGAACGGCAAACGCCAAAGGAGATCATTCAAGCAGCGGATGAGGCCTTGTATGAAGCCAAGCATCGGGGTCGGAATCGCATCGTCTATGTGTAATTCAGGATGAATTCATCCAGCGGTCACACGGATGTGATAAACCGCTGGATTCCTCTAAAAAATCAGGATGTAGGTTTCCGTGACACGATGTCATAACGGAAACCGGAGATACTGCGAGAACAGGATGTTCGAGAAGTGCTGAATTCATCCCCTTCGGGGACGCCAAGATGCTTGTCCAGCGGTCAGTGGCGTCACGGATGACGACCTCCGGCGGCCACAGGATGTGATCAGCCGCGGACACGGATGCGATCAACCGCTGGATTCCTCTAAAAAATCAGGTTCACCTATGTATATGTAATGGAAAGTCCGGGTCGTCCGGCGGTACCCTTCGTTTCGGTGTCCTCATTTCACCCGTCGCCCACCGCATACGCGATTGTGTTGTGGGTCCCCGCCGGGTGAAATGAAGACCCTCCGAAATGAAATCCACCGGACGACTCGGACAAGATTAAGGAAGCGATGGTGAATCCGTCTAGCCCGGCAATTTACAAATTGGTAACAATTTTAAAGAACTTTTAACACGGTTCCATCTCCAAAAACATTGTCACGACAAGGTTTTGCATGGTATCATAGAGATAGCGTGGGTATGGCTCGAATTCTCTTCACTCTTACCGCTGTTTTCTGCTTCTGCCTTCAGCTCTCGTTGGCAGGGAGTAATACTCTGGTTTCCGGGCTTGTGGTCGATCAGTTTTCCCATCCAGTTTCGGGAGTGAGTGTCACCCTTCGCCCCCAATCTGAAGTCGGCAGCCAAGGCAAAGGAAAGGAGTACCGGACCTCAACCGATGGTCAGGGTGACTTCAAGTTTTCGAACATCGACGAAGGCTACTACGAGATGAGTCTTGAGAAGGGCAGTTTTGAGCTTCAGAAGCGAATGGTGACAGTCCAGGCAAGCGAACCAAAGAGTCTCCTTATCACGCTTAATCCTGCTAATGGAAAGTCTGGAAGCAAGGCTCAGGCTGTCTCAGGAAAGATGTTTCATCTAAAGGATATCAATCCAAAATCAGCGAGGGTGTTTATCACGTTTTCTGGACTACAAATGAAAGTCCCTGGAGAACAACCTTCTCTCAATCCCCAAGACCTCACCCCCGATCTCCCTGGGGGGAATATTCCCGATATGGGAGCTCAGATCTATGGTAAACAAGGGGAGAATGAAGCATCAGTAGGCAGTGTGGATCCCTTTAGTCCAGATTCTGTTCTTCTGGTTTCAGCGCAACCAAACAGTATCTCTGTAATGGATGTTGGCAAACAGGAGATCGTTGGCGCTATCCCAACCGATGCTTCCCCCATTTGGTTAGCTTTTTCTCCTGAGGGAAGTCGCTTTTGGACCGTGGATTCCATGCATCAGCTTTCCATGTATTCTGCGAATGGTGATTTGGTGAGGTCGGTGAGTGTCGGCGAAGGCTTAGTAACGGACCTTGCTGTTGATGGTCCTGGGAGTCACGTGTATCTGGTGGTTCGCACTTGGCCCGATCCAGAGATCCTGGTAGCGGATGCCTCGACCAATGCTCTTATTGGAGGCATTTCACTTCCTGGAATACGCGGAGCGCCAGGCGGCATTGCTGTTTCTAGCGATGGGTCGCTCTTGGTCGTGGCCATGGGGACAACGAAACAGGGATGGCTTGAAGTGGTGGACCCGGTGACCCGCAAAGTTGTGAAAGAAATCGAGGTAGGGGCACAGCCAATGGGTGTTGGGATTACACCTGACGGGAGTAGAGCCGTGGTAGCCGAGCATCGTTCTGGGGCCGTAGACATTGTCGACTTGCAGAGTGGAAAAGATTTGATTCGAATTCGGACGGGCTTATTTCCTGCGCGTGTCGCTATGCGGTCCGATGGCCGGGTGGCGTATGTAACCAACAATGGGGATGATACATTATCTGTCATTGATGTTGGCCTGCTTAGACCCATCAGCAAAGTCAAAGTGGGCAAGGGTCCTATGGGTGTGGCGGTTAGCGCCGATGGAAAAAATGTTTACGTGGTAAATCATGATAGCGCCAGTGTGACCGTCGTGGATGGATATAGCTTAGCCATTCTAGCCACGACACCCGCTGTGAAAGGCGTTCAGGCCTTTGGCGTAGCTATCCGCCCTGAGACACTCGAAGTTTCCAAATCTCGTTCGGCCCCTTAGAACTTACGGATCAACCCTGTAACTTTTCCAATCAGTTTGAACTCTTGGTTAACTCGTATGTCCGAATAGTGAGGGTTAAGCGCATGAAGAAGCGTTCGACCTTCTTTTTTTAAGAGTTGCTTTACCGTGGCTTCTTCATTCACCATAGCCGCAACAAGCTCTCTTGAGTTCGCGGTGGCTTGAGGATGAATCACGACAAGATCCCCCTCATGAAGTTCAGGTTCCATGCTGTCTCCCTTCACCCTTAACAAGAAGGCCTTCGGATTATGATTTGCTAAAAATAGCGGGATTGGAACTTTTTCCTCGATGGTTTCGATGGCTTCTTCCGGAGTTCCAGCCACAATTCTGCCCGCAACCGGAAGAGCGATGATCTCTTCTGGGAAGGGGAAGATAAAAGAAGAATCGGTGAGTCGAATTGCTCTCGATTTGCCGGGAGCACTTTCTAAAAGACCCTTTTCTTCAAAGAGATCTAACATTCGCTTTATCGCGGTTGGATTAACGATTCCAAGCTTCCGGGCTAAATCTCGCATGGTGGGTGGGTAGCCGTGCTTTCGAATAAACTCGCGGAGAGCACCAAAGACTTCCGTTTGCCTCTTAGATAAAGATTCCATAATGATCTTGCCTCCTTCAAAAGAGAGCTTCAGCTAGAAAATGATACGCGTGTATCCTATATTAATACAAACGTATCGTTTTGTCAAGAGGGGTAGAGGGATTCCATTCCATGGATCGAACTGATTCTAAAACTCAGGTTTCAGCGTTCGGGAAGTCTCATTTGATTGTGAATTGCTGAGCGCTGAAGGCTGATTAACGGATAATTATAGGCTAATCACACTATGGATAAGCGTGTTGTCATCACCGGTATCGGTGCTGTTACCCCAATCGGTATAGGAAAAGATGCGTTCTGGGAAGGATTGATTTCTGGAAAGAACGGAATCGGTCTTATTTCAGCGTTCGACGCTTCAGCTTATCCGACCAAAATAGCGGGGGAAGTCAAGAACTTCGATCCCGGTCAATACATGTCAAAGAAAGAAATCCGAAAGAACGATCGGTTTGTTCAGTTTGCTATTGCGGCAGCTAAGCTAGCTGTTGAGGATGCCAAACTCATCATCGATGACAGTAACCGTCATAGCATTGGTATCTTACTTGGCTCAGGCATTGGGGGAATTGCCACCATCGAAGAACAGCATCGGATTCTCCTTGAAAAGGGTCCTGATCGCGTTTCTCCTTTCTTTATTCCGATGTTGATTAGCAATATGGCCAGTGGCCAAGTTTCAATCATGCTGGGAGTCAAAGGCCCAAACACTTGTGTGGTGACCGCTTGTGCCACCGGATGCCATGCCATCGGTGATGCCTACACCTTTATCAAGCGAGGCGAAGCGATTTGCATGGTGGCTGGCGGAAGTGAAGCGGCTGTTTCTCCGCTGGCCATTGGTGGGTTTTCCGCGATGAAAGCGCTCTCTACGCGGAACAATGAACCGGAGAAAGCGTCGCGCCCCTTTGACAAGACGCGTGACGGTTTCGTTTTGGCAGAAGGAGCGGGGGTTGTCATCTTGGAGGAACTGTCTCACGCGCTTGCTCGTCATGCTCCGATTTATGCGGAGGTTATCGGCTACGGTATGACCGGGGACGCTTATCACATCACCGCTCCCGATCCGGAAGGAAGCGGGGCTGCAAGGGCTATGGAGAAGGCGCTAAAGAGTGCCCGTCTTTCTCCATCGGATGTCGATTACATTAATGCACACGGGACTTCGACTGGATTAAACGACAAGATCGAAACCGCGGCGATCAAACAAATTTTTAATTCCCACGCTCATGAAATACCCGTTAGCTCGACCAAGAGCATGACCGGGCATGTTTTGGGAGCTACGGGAGCTCTTGAGATCATCAGTTGCGCTTTAACGGTAAAAAATAAGATTATTCCCCCGACGATCAACTATGAATTTCCTGATCCTGAATGTGACCTTGATTATGTCCCAAACAAAGCACGCGAGCAAGAGGTGGAAGTTGCCTTAAGTAACTCGTTTGGTTTTGGGGGTCACAATGCGGTGTTGGCTGTTCGAGATTTTCACGAAGACGCTTAGGAAGTAGCCTGATGAAACCAACGACAAAACCATCCAAACCTCCCTCGAAAAAGCCATGGCGGTACAAGGGGAATGGGGCTCGGAAGAAATCCACGGGCCATTCCAAGGGGGCTGCTGAGCCAGCTTTAGAAAAGCGGCTTCAAGAATTAGCTAAGTTAGAAGAACACCTTCGAATCAAGTTTAAAGACAAGATGCTTTTGAACCAAGCCCTCACACACCCTTCTTATGTAGCAAAAGATGGCAAGGATAATGGGCGTTTGGAGTTTTTGGGGGATTCATTCATCGGATTAACCATCAGTCATCTTTTGTATGATCGAAATCCCAAATCCGATGAGGGGGAACTCACCAAATGGAAAAGTTATCTCGTCAGCTCAAAGTTTTTTGCTGAACTACCCGAAACCATTCTCCTCGGGAAACACTTGCAAGTGGGTCCAGGGGAGCGACGCTCGGGTCCTCCCACCGCATCGATGTTGGCCGCTACTCTTGAGTCAGTTGTTGGGGCATTATACCTCGATAATGGTTATCAGAAGACCTTTAAATTTATTGAAAATCTTTATCTCCCCTATTTGAAAATCGCTGAAAAAGAAGAAGAGAATTTCAAAGGCGTTCTTCAAGAACTTCTTCAAAGAAAATACAAAGAACAGCCACAGTATGACCTCGTTGGGGAGGAAGGGCCAGATCACGCAAAGACGTTTGAGGTTCAAGTAAGTTTTCGCGGAAAAGTTTTTGGAATCGGGCACGGAAGCAGCAAGAAAGAAGCGGAAAAAGAAGCGGCCAAAGAAGCCCTTGGCATTCTCGGGCGTGAATAGAGCAGGGAGAATAGTCCTGGCGGTAACGGTTCTTGGAGCGTTCTGGTTTTGCAGTGGACTTTTCCCCCCTCATCTCATTCCTCCCCCCGTTAAAAACGCGAAGACTCAAAAACCGATGGTTGCACTTACCTTCGACGACGGTCCGTCTGAATACACCCCCAAGATTCTCAAGGTTTTAAAGAAAGAACACGTTCACGCCACTTTTTTTGTTGTGGGAGAAGAGGTGAACGAATTTCCTGCGTTGGTTCGTCAAGCAGCTGACGAAGGAAATGAAGTGGAAGATCACAGTTGGACACACCCGCATCTCGTCTGGCACGGCCCTCACTTCATTCGAACTGAATTGGAAACGACCAGAGATGCCATCACGAAAGCCACCGGGGTGAGGCCCCATTTTTTTCGACCCCCTTACGGACAGTACCATCTTGGCATCATGGAAATTGCTCATTCGCTTGGACTGACCACCGTCCTATGGTCAGTCACTGGCTATGACTGGCTGGAGCCTGGAGTCGCGCGAATTGTACAAAATGTCACACGAGGTCTTGCGCCCGGGGCGATTATTTTGCTTCATGATGCGGGTGGAAACCGCGAGCAAACCGTTGAAGCGCTCGAACAGATTATTCCTTTGGTCGAACAACGAGAATTCCAATTTGTTTTGCTCCGCGATCTTTTTCAAAACAGCTGACGAATTTTCTTGCTTTTCGAGGGCAAAGGAGCTATAATAATTTCGAACTCGCATGCGGCTTAACGAAAAGGAAAAGCCAACCGATCTGAAGCAGCTTCTCCTTGAAGAGCGAAAGCGCATTGGTGAAGAACTCCATTCAGGAGCCGCTGCCTCACTTTCTCATGCCCTCTTTCTTCTCAACATTTCTGAACAAAAGGGTAAAAAAGAAGATCTCGAAAGAGCACGTCAAGCGATCAAGATGGCCATAAACGAGATCCGGTATGCCATTCACGAGTTGCGCGAAGAAGAACCGTGGCCGCTTGTTTCCTCCATTCGCGACTGCGTGAGTGAGTTTAAGGAGCGGGTTCGCATTCCGGTTCGCTTCCTGGTGGATGGGGATGATGGGAAGGTTCCATCGAAAGTCCGAAATTATCTTTTAACCTTGGTGCAAGAAGGGTTAAATAATGTTTCCAAACACTCGAAAGCCACCGCTTGCGAAGTGGTTTTGAAAATTGTTTCCGATGGGATTGTGGCCACAATCCATGACAACGGAACTGGGTTCAAAGAAGACTCAAAGCAAGAAGGAGCCCGCCATTTTGGCCTGAAGTTTATGAGGGAACGCGCTTTACAAATGGGAGGAGAACTGCAGGTGATCTCTGCTAAGGGGAAAGGAACGACCCTATCGGCTCATATCCCCTTCTTGCCAGAACCATGAAAGACGGGGAAAATTCTCACGACAAAATACGGATTTTTCTGGTGGATGATCAGGTTTTTTTTATCGAAGGGCTGAAAAGAGTTCTAGAAGAAGAGTCTGATCTTGAAATTGTCGGTGAAGCATTCATTGGGAGTGAGGCGGTCAGGAAAGTTGGGGAAACGCTCCCTGATGTTGTCCTCATGGATATTGCGGTTCCCGGAATGGATGGCATTGCCGCGACACGGCTTATTCGAAAGCAAAACCCTGGGGTTCAAGTGATCATGTTGACTGTGGCTGATGATCCAAAAGAGGTCATCCCGGCCATTAAGGCGGGCGCCTTAGGGTATCTTCTGAAAGACGAAACCCCTCAACAACTCATTCGAGCCATTCGAGCCGTTTCTCATGGCGAAGCGCTTCTTTCTTCGCGAATTGCCACCATCTTACTCCGTGAATTTCAAGATTTTTACCATCGCGAAGAGGTCTCCCATGGCATGGACGAAAAAGTGTATGAACGCTTGACCGATCGGGAGATCGAGGTCTTGAATTGGGTAGCCAATGGCTTGTCCAACAAGGAGATTGCTCAAAAGTTGGCCATTGCAGAAAGAACGGTCAAGAACCACATCAGCAACATCTTCCAGAAGCTTCAGGTCAATGATCGCACACAGGCGGTTGTTATCGCCCTGCAACAGCACCTCATTGGAGATGGCAAGGGACGATTGAGGGGGGATTTGAGTAGAAAAACTGATCAAAATGCAACAAAAAGTTTACAATCTTAACACGAATTCTATTGTGCCCCTCGGGGGGGCATGCTACAATAACTTTAGAGGATGGATAAAGAAAAACCATGGATCAGTTTCTCAGGGTTGCCAAACAAGCTATAGACAAAATCAACGGCCTAACCGGGGTTAACTCAGCTACGACTCAACAAATCCCGAACCTCAGCCCTAGCACACAAACTGTCTCAGCCTCGTCCCCCGCAAGCACTTCCGATAGGGTGTCATTGTCCCGCGGAGCTCAGGAGGCACTGACAACGGCTCCTACCCCAGGCGCTCAAGACATTAACCAGTATATTGTCAATCTTTTGCAAGAGGTGGCCGAGGGCCGGGTACAGAGTTCGGTTATTAGCAAGGGGGCAAATCCAGCTCGCCACGTTGGGCATGATGCTTCGGATACCATCAGGGACATCGCTCTGCCAACCATTCCTCGCATGACTCAAGTCCAGCAAGGGCTTACGGGCAAAACAGTTAAGCTTGCTGCTGCATGAGCTCAGCTTCTTAGTGGCATGGATGCAGTAACCAAAGCAAAACAACTTCTTGCGGAACTGCTCGAACCCGGGGTTTCTCCCCCCTCAACTTTCTACAAAATTCTCCTTTTGGGGATCCGAGACGCCTATGAATACCAGCTTGATCTGATGGCAGAAGGGGAAGTTGTCGATCGAACAGACCGATTATTGAAGTATTATGCCGAAGCACAAAACTTTTGGAAAATTCACGATCGTGAACGAGCCATCTATTATCTGGGTGGCGCACTCCACTACCTTCAAGATGCTTGGCTTGGGCTTACAGACACCCCTGAATACGAGATTTATCTTCAAAAGACGATTCGATGGGACGGTCTTCCCATGGCAGAAAGAACGCCATCTCCTGAAGCCGATCTAGGGAGCTGGGTGAGAGAAGCTGAAACCGAGCGCCAGCGCTTCGGGAATACGATCCAAGAACTGACGAATCAAAAGGAAGAACCCAATCCACCGAAAGAGGATCAGGTAAGTGTCTACCTAGCCCAAAGAGCCCAAGCCGCAGGAGCGGCGCTTTTGATTCAGTTTTTTCTTGATGCCGAGAGAGTTTGAGATTCTTTGCTTAAGAGAAGCGACAACAGAGCTTTTTGGGTGTGAAGTCGATTTTCTGCTTCCTCAAAAATCCGCGAATGCTTTCCATCCACGACGTCCTTCGTGATTTCTTGGCCATAATGCGCTGGCAAACAATGAAGGACAATGCAATCTTCTTTCGCTTTCGCAACTAACGCAGAATTAATTTGATAAGGCTTAAATACTTTTAAGCGCTTTTCGGTTTCTTCGTCTTGTCCCATGCTCACCCAAACGTCGGTGTAAAGAACATCGGCATCCTTGACGGCGGCGCTAGGATCGGTAGTCACTTCAACGGTTTGGCTTTGTTTTGCAGCTTCTTGTTTTGATTTTTGAACGATCGTCGAATCAGGCCAATACCCTTCAGGGCAAGCTAAGCTAATGCTCATCCCGGCTTTCACGCAACCGATGATGAGTGAGTTGGCCACATTGTTTCCATCACCCACATAGGTTAGCTTCAGGCCGCGAAGGGCGGTTTTGTCCTCTTGGATGGTGAGCAAATCCGCTAAGATTTGGCAAGGATGCTCATAATCACTCAAGCCATTGATGACCGGCACCTTGGAATATTTGGCTAGCCCTGTGACGGTGGCATGAGCATAGGTCCGAGCCATAATACAATCCACAAAACCAGAAAGGACTCGCGCGGTGTCCTCCACCGTTTCTCCTCGTCCAACTTGAAGATCGTGACTTCCGAGAAAAAGTGCATGTCCCCCAAGCTGAAACATACCGGTTTCGAAACTCACGCGCGTTCGGGTCGATTGTTTTTCGAAAATCATGGCGAGTGTTTTCCCCTCTAATATCCGGTGAGGCTCGCCTCGCTTCTGTTTGGTTTTTAGCTCGGTCGCATGCTTCAAGATCAGTTGAAGTTCGTCGGCCGTAACATCGTTCATTTCTACAAAATGCCTACCGTAAAGTGACACGACTGCACCTCCAGGGCTCGTTTCCTTCGATAGGAAGAGGGCGAGGTCCTTTCTCGGTGAAGAGGTCCACTGTTTTGGACGAAGAAAGTTCTGACAATTGAAAATGAAATTTGGGGGTGCAAACTTGGATCGAAAAAAAGTGATCATCATGGGGGCAGCGGGGAGAGACTTTCACAACTTTAACGTCTATTATCGAACCCGACCCGAGTATGAAGTAACCGCCTTTACCGCCACGCAAATTCCAAACATTGAAGGACGATTGTACCCGCCTCTCTTGTCAGGGACACATTACCCGAAAGGAATTCCCATACATCCCGAAGCTGAACTCCCAGAGCTTCTTAAAAAAGGACTGGCTGAAGAAGTGGTTTTCTCCTACAGTGATGTTTCACATCTGGATGTCATGCACAAAGCTTCTCTTGCGCTTGCCTTAGGTGTGGATTTTCGTCTCTTAGGACCAGACCACACGATGCTAAAGGCTAAGATACCAGTGGTGAGCGTCGGAGCCGTTCGAACTGGAGCTGGAAAAAGTCAAACCACCCGGAAAATTGCAACGATTCTCCGAAAGCTCGGGGTCAAAATTGTGGTGATTCGCCATCCGATGCCGTATGGTGATTTGACCGAGCAAGTGTGTCAGCGCTTTGAAACCGAAGAAGACCTTAATCGTCACCATTGCACCATTGAAGAGCGAGAGGAGTACGCCCCTCATTTGGAGCTAGGCGCTATCGTTTATGCCGGAATTGATTACGGTGAAATCTTAAAGCGCGCGGAGGAAGAGGCGGAAGTCTTGATTTGGGACGGTGGCAACAACGACTTTCCGTTTTACAAGTCAAACTTGCATTTTGTGGTAACGGATCCGCATCGTCCTGGGCATGAAATCGCTTATCATCCGGGAGAAACGAACCTTCGTATGGCGGATTATGTCATTTTGAACAAGATGGACAGCGCCCCACCTGAAAACGTGAGAATCGTGAAGGAGCACATCAAGCAATTCAATCCAAGAGCCGTATTGATTGAAGCCGATTCGCCGATTTCGGTGGACAAACCCGAAGCCCTTCGAGGGAAGAAAGTTTTAGCCATTGAGGATGGGCCAACGGTAACACACGGCGACATGGGATTTGGCGCCGCTTATTTGGCGGTCGAGAAATTTGGAGGAACCATCGTGGATCCAAGGCCGTACGCGGTTGGATCAATCCAAGAAGTCTTTAAGAAATACCCCCATTTAAAAAGCGTTCTCCCCGCGATGGGTTATTCTGAAAAGCAAATCGATGAGCTTCGTCAAACCATCGAGCGCTCTCCTTGCGATCTCGTGGCCATCGGCACACCTGCTGATCTCGGTAAGTTAATGAAGATCTCAAAGCCTACGGTTCGCGTCACGTATGAGCTTCTTGAAAAGAGTGGACCAATGCTCGAAGAGATCCTCAAAAACTTTTTAAAGCAGCATCGTTTAGTTGGAGTAGCGGAGAGATGAAATCTCGCCTCCTTCACAGTCTTTGCCAAAACTCTTTACAAAGAGGAGAATATCGGTTATTATAAAATAGATGAAATCTTGGCAGTGTTGCCAGGGTTTTTAGGACTCGGACCAAGGTGTGAGTTAACCGCTCATCCTTGGAATTTTTTGGAGGTGAGATTCTCACCAGAGGAAGGAGTGCCATTGATGAAGGCATTGGGGTGTCACATTATTCTTGAGCTTTCACAGTGCAATTCCGAAGTGTTGCGGAGTTTGAGCAAAGTGAAGGGGCACATGGTGGAAGCTGCAAGACGGGCAAAAGCTCAAGTTCGGAAAGTTGCGTTTCATAAATTTAGTCCGCAAGGGATTAGCGGCGTTGTTGTTATCGCCGAGTCTCACCTCTCCATTCATACATGGCCAGAATTTGGATATGCCGCTGTCGATATTTACACGTGTGGGCCCACCACTGATCCCCAGAAAGCCTGTGACTACCTCGCCGAGGCCTTAGAAGCCAAACAGGTTGCTCGATCGGTTGTTGAACGAGGAATCGAAAGCCCAGTCGGATCATACAGTCATTCCATTGCTTCATCACAAGACACGCTTTCAAGCTCACTTATTCCCGTTGGAAGGGTGCCAGAAAGAATCTAAGGATGGGGGCTCCGGAACAACCAACCCAACTCTTCCCTTTGAGGAATGAAATGAATCGTTTCGAGATTACTCTTGAGGGAAACACGTATTATGTGGAATGGATGGGGGACAAAGGGGCACACTTACACCACACGCGCAAGAATCTTTACGAAGCCCAAACCACGTTTCAACACCTCAACCTTTACGAAACCTTCGGATTTGGTAAGCTCCTCGTCTTAGACGGAGAACCACAATCCAGCGAATTTGACGAAGACATTTACCATGAAGCCTTGGTACACCCAGCTCTTGTGTTAAGCCGGAATCCTGAGTCCGTGCTCATCCTCGGAGGAGGGGAAGGAGCTACGTTGCGTGAGGTTTTGCGCCACTTGACCGTGAAGAAAGCCACCATGGTAGACATTGATGGCGAAGTTGTCAGCGTGTGCAAAAAAGAGTTGCCTGGCCATTCCAAAGGCGCCTTTGACGACCCACGCGCCACCGTGATTATCGATGACGCGATAAAATTCTTGAAAGAAACCACGGAACGTTTTGGCTGTGTTATTTCAGACTTAACAGAACCCGATCCCGAAACCCCTTCGCAAGGGCTTCTCAATGAAGAGCTTTTCAGGCTAATCAAGAGCAAGATGAAAGCCGACGGTGTTTTTGCCATGCAAGCTTCCCATGCGACCCGCGGCAAGAATGCTCGCCATCTCCAATACATTTCAATCCTGAAAAAAGTTTGGAAGATCGTTCGGCCTTATCGGGTTTTTATTCCTTCGTTTTACTCTGAATGGGGTTTTGTTTTAGCTTCGGATGCATTGGATCCGCTTACGCTTTCAGCCGAAGAAATTGACAAGAAGCTTGCACCAATCGCTTCAGCGCTTCGCTACTACGATGGACGAATCCATCATGCCATTTTCACGCCACCCAAAGAACTTCGCAAGATAGATTAATCCCCACTTAGAGAACCTTCGGCAAATGGGTATAGCCCTCGTCGCTCATTCTCGCTGGACCTCCGGTCCAGCTCCGAGGTAAACTCGACGGAGAGGTAGGATATATTCCGCCGAGTTTAATTCCGCTCCTCGGGTATACCCATTTGCCTTCGGTTTTCTAAGCGGGTCTGTAAATTTGCCTTTTATGGCTTGATGGCATTGAAATTCGGGGACACACCCATTTAGAAAAAGCCTTTATTTATGCCCCTTAAAATCACCCACCGTCACTTGTTTTCGATGCGCTTCAGCTCTGAAAGCGTTACAGCCAAGGGCAAGAATCGAACCAGGAGTTCATGAGCTGCTGACATGATTTCTGGATGCTGTGCAGTAAGAAGTTGCAATTTCAAGAGGGCTTTGTCGGCATCAACCCCCTGTTGGGCAACCATTTGGTTGAGATCCTCCGAGGAAACCGAACCTACAATTTGTGCTGATATCTCATGGGTCAAGTCACGGGCGAGGGAAATGGCGGGAGTCGCTTGGATTTTCTCTTTGGGCTTCTCCGAAACTGGCTCCGTTACTAGGGAAGAATCCGAAATGGCATGAGCAGCGAGGAATGGCTTCAACCCTTGAATCAGAAGTGGTACAAGACCTCCAGGACTCAACAACGAGGTACACATCATGGCGGTCAGAATGCTTTCATCCTCTGGATGGACATAAGAGCTTACCGCCATGATTCGGCTTAGGACCTCGTCTGGTTTTCTACACCCGCCTGTCGACCTATCCCAAGGATCCGCTTGAAGACTGACTGACTTGGCCCAGTCAGAATAAGTTATTGTGACACCAAGGCCAGTTGGATTAAGGCCCTTTTCGTGGAGAGTTCTGAAAACGTTTGCCACGTCGACTCCCCATCCTTCTTTTGCTTGGGGAAGTGGATTGACACTGAGTTCTGAAGAAGTCGGTACTTGAGCAAGCAGGTTTCCAAGCAGCCCAATTGGAGAAACCGAAGAGAGCGCCATTAACTCGAGAAATACTAATGTGTCGTTGTAGTGAGCTGCCTTTCGGGCGGCATTGAGGAAAACGGAGTACATTTGCGAGGGTTCATCCACTCGTTTCAAAGAATCTTGATCGGGAAGATAGCCTACGTTCACATAGTTATGATGGGCTTCTCGAAGCCTGGACCATCGTTCCCCCATCCTCATTGACCACTCTGGGAAAGATACCGCTGTGGAATCATCATGCAGAGGGAGATCGTTTGGCTTGATTTTTCCTTGACTAGCCATGAAAGTTGACCAAACGACCACTTGTGTGGGATCAAGCAAACGACGGCTCAATGGAGCTGAATCAGAAGTTATGGTTGCCAAACCTGGCCTCCTAGAAGTCCAACGCTCTTTAACGTGCCGGGTTTCATCCTACCTTTTGAAGCACTAGGAGTCAAGAAACAAATTGTTAATTTTTTAAGATCGGCCTTTTTGTTGATCTTTTGTCTCCTGCTTGCTAACATCTGATGGATGACAGTCACGCTGAATTCCTGCACCCTTTCTGGCATAGAGCCATTTCTTGTAAAAGTGGAAGTGGATTTGTCCAATGGGCTTCCACGATGCCAAATTGTTGGTTTGCCCGACTCAGCCGTGCAAGAAGCTGGGGAGCGCGTTCGCTCGGCCATCAAGAACTCTGGATATGATTTTCCGATTCGGAGGATGACCATTAATCTTGCACCAGCTGACATCCGAAAAGAAGGTTCAGGCTTTGACTTATCCATGGCGCTTGGCATCTTAGCCGCTAGCTATCAGCTTCCAGAGGGTTCATTCTCAGATTTCCTGGTTGTTGGAGAGCTTGGGTTAAACGGAAGTATTCGACCAGTTCCCGGAGTGGTCGCCATGGCTTCCGTCATTCAGAGAATTGGCTTAAAAAAAATGATCGTTCCGGTTGAGAACCTCCAGGAGGCTTTAGCTTTTCCCGATCTCGAAGTTTGGCCGGTGGCTTCCATCCAGGATGCTGTTCTCATTGCGTTAGAAAGTAGAGCTCCTGTAAAAGAGACAATTTCATGGGCTCCTGACGAAAGCTATCCACTTGATTTTGAAGAGGTCAAGGGGCAGGAACACGCGAAACGTTCGCTCGAAATTGCGGCTGCAGGGAACCACAATCTGATCCTCATTGGTCCACCAGGAAGTGGAAAAACGATGCTGGCAGAGCGCCTTCCTGGAATTCTTCCACCATTCACCTTCGGCGAATGCCTTGAAGTCTCGAAGATTCAAAGTGTAGCCGGAGTCTTGCGTAAAGAGGAGGGGCTTTCGCGGAGGCGCCCTATCCGCGCTCCGCACGTCAGCATGAGTTATGCCGGGATGGTAGGGGGAAGCAGTTCTCTACGCCCGGGTGAGCTTTCTTTAGCTCATCGAGGAGTGTTGTTCATGGATGAACTCCCTGAGTTTCATCGGGATGTCTTGGAATCACTTCGGCAGCCTCTGGAAGAAAAGCGTGTCACTGTCGTGCGCTTGTCGGGTTCGATCACGTATCCCGCCGATTTCTTGTTTGTAGGAGCGATGAATCCATGCCCCTGTGGCTTCTACGGTGACTTTTATCAAAATTGTGTCTGCCGTCCGACCGATCGCTTGCATTACCGGAGAAGGCTTTCGGGCCCACTGATGGATCGCATTGATTTGCATGTTGAGGTCACTCGACTCACTTATGAAAAACTTTACCATCCGGAGAAGCCCGAGAGTTCGCGGCAAATCAAGAAGCGAGTGGTGAAAGCACGCGAGGTTCAGCTTTCACGTTTTGGAAAAGTGGAAATCACCAACTCGAAAATGAACCAAAAAGGTCTCGAGAAATATTGCAAGCTTTCTCCTGAGGCCCAAGAGCTCCTGAAGCGGGCTTATGAAAAACTTTATTTTAGCGCCAGAGGTCATGGCAAAATCTTGAAGATTGCTCGAACGATTGCTGATCTAGCAGACAGCAAAACCATCGAAGTCCTTCATTTAGCCGAAGCGCTCCAGTATCGAGTTTTGGATCGAAACCTGTTGCACGAGTAACATCGGGGAGACTTCCTACTAATACCAACGTCATAAGTATATTGTCAGTTGCCACCGGGTCCCATTCTGGGAGGCCTACGGATCTCTCCTGCCACGTTCGCGCAGCCCGGTGGCAACTGGCTTATCATGTCAAAACAATTATGACGTTGGTATTAGGTGATCGCTAGGACGGAAGTGTCCCCTGGCAGGAAAGGCTTCTCTTTTCAACAAGATATGCGCGTAAGATGAAGCCAATCGAGATTCTCGAGAAATTTAAAAACCAGATTCCAGGGTTTTTGGGAGCAGCGGTTGGCTTCGGAGAGGAAGACCCGGCTCTTCTTCATGGGGACACGGTGTTTCCCGCGGCAAGCATTATTAAGATTCCGATTTTGATTTATCTTCTTTCAGAAAAAGAAAAAAACCATCTGGATCTTAAAGAAATCGTTCCCTTAAAGAATTCCGATAAGGTTGGCGGTTCCGGAATTCTGCTTGAACTTCATGAAGGAACACCACTGACTCTTCTTGATTTGGCAACCTTGATGATTGTTGTGAGTGATAACACGGCCACCAATCTTCTCATGGATCGCCTCGAGACCAAAAAAATTCAGGCCATGATTGGAAGCTTGGGGCTCAGTCACACGGTTCTTGGCCGAAAAATGATGGTGGCCCCAGATGCTCCACCTGCCAATTTCACGACTCCTCTTGAAACCTTTCTCTTGTTCAAGAAGCTTCTTATCGGCGAACTTCTTTCTCAGGAAAACACTCAACTGGCCATCGACATTCTTTTCCGTCAGCAATACAACGAGAAAATACCTGCGTTGCTCCCAAAAGATGTGAAGGTTGGGCACAAGACCGGCGAAATTACTGGCATCCGACACGATTGCGGAATCATTCGAAGCCAGGACCAAGATTTGATCCTGTGCCTTTTCACGAAAGACATTTCCGATGAATGGAGAACCGATCGAGTTCTGGCTGAATTGTCGCGAGCCTTGTATGAGCATTACATGAAAGGGATGAATCCATGAAGGACGATTTCTCTGTCATCTTGATCACCGCGCCTACAGCGGAAGAGGGAAAAAAACTTGCGAAGGGCCTTGTACAGGAGAAATTAGCCGCTTGTGTGAATGTTGTTACCCAAGTAGAGTCGTTCTATTGGTGGGAAGGGAAGATCGAACATGCAAACGAGGTCTTGCTGGTTGTGAAAACCTTGGCGGAGAAAGAGAGCCAAATAGAAACCTGGGTTCGAACCCACCACAGTTACTCCGTGCCTGAAGTCATCCGGCTGTCGATTATTGAAGGAAGCCAGCCATACCTCACTTGGTTAAAGGAGAGCCTCCAATGAGCTGGATTGACGTCTTTGTGGTGGTTGGGCTTGTCCTGTTTGT
Source organism: Candidatus Melainabacteria bacterium (assembly GCA_013286945.1). Classification (GTDB taxonomy): domain Bacteria; phylum Vulcanimicrobiota; class JABDET01; order JABDET01; family JABDET01; genus JABDET01. The sequence goes on along the minus strand of JABDET010000034.1, from coordinate 220 downwards.
GTGGGGAGGATCCTATCGTGGCGCCATCATGGAGTTCTTTGAGTTCTTGATTGTAAGCTTGAACATTCTCATTTGCACACACCTGTATGGATTTCTGTCAGATGCGTTTGTGCATTTCTTCAAAACCCCGTCAGGCGTTGCTACCACCATCAGCTTCGCTTTCTTTTTTGGGCTCTTTGCTGTGATTCTTTGGATTGCCGCAGGAAGAGTTGAAATTTTG
>JABDET010000033.1:19382-19677 GCA_013286945.1 Candidatus Melainabacteria bacterium | reverse complement strand
TTACACGAAGGCCATTGCTCTTGACCCAAGCGATCCGAATCCTTACTACAATCGCGCAAAAACACTCAACCGATTGCAGCAATATCAGCAGGCTAAAGTTGATTTGCAAAAAGCATTGGAGATTGCACCGAAAAATTGGGAACATCGCCAAGACGCTGAAACGCTCTTAAAAGAAATCGAGTCGAAATGAAACCAACCGAAAAGGTAAACGAGTTTTGGTAAGAGAAAAATGGAGCTCTGTTTCAATTTTTGCTTTTAACTAAAATGAGGAGGGAAACATGGTTCAGATTGGCTT
>JABDET010000033.1:0-19372 GCA_013286945.1 Candidatus Melainabacteria bacterium | reverse complement strand
GCTTTAAGCGATTCATCGCTATCGTCAGCTTGACGCTAGCTTTATCTGCGTTCTTTTCTTTTCAGGCACAAGCAAGCAAGAAAGAAATGAATGCAACGCAACAACAAGCAGTGATGCAAAAAATGATGAAACTTGGTGCTCCTGGAAAACACCACCAGGTTCTCGACATGTTTGTGGGAAAATGGAATTACACCGTGGAATCACGGATGATCCCCCAAGCGAAACCCCAAATAATGAAAGGTACAAGTGAGAACAAATGGATCTTGGGGAATCGTTTCATTCAAGAAGAGGTTACGGGCGGAGAAGCCGCACAGCCTTTTCAAGGAATTGGTCTGCTTGGTTATGACAACATCCGGCAAGAGTACACTTCGGTGTGGCTTGATAATATGGGGACCGGCATGATGGAAGCCAGTGCTGTGTATGATCCTTCCACCAAAACCTTTGCGGAAAAAGGGACAGTTAGCTGCCCCTTGACCGGTGAAAAACACAGAAAGTATCGCGCCATTTGGAAAATAACGGATGATAACCATTACACCTATGAAATGTATATGGAGGCTAATGGGAAAGAATTCAAATCTCTCGAGATCAATTACGAACGAGCGGAATAGAAAAGCTAAGTTATAATAAGTCGATTTTTTGAGAACCTCAGATGATGGTCTGAGGTTCTCTTGTTTTTGTTCACCTGAGCGAATTCAGTTCCAGGCGCGTTGCCTCAAACACTCTTTCGAGCTCCGGGATCAAGACACCCATTCGAGCCAGATCATTGGTCCTGGCAAGGTTTTCAACCTGCGTGCAAAGATGAGCAATCTCCTTTGCACCAACATTGGCACTGGATCCCTTCAGGCCATGAGCCGCACGTTGAATTTCCAAGACGTTGTTAAGACTTAGACCAGATTTGATTTTATTAATGGAGGATGAAGCGGATTCAAGATAGAGATCGAAAATTTCCTGAACCAGGTTCGAAGAAGTTGCGACCGCTAACTTCTTGAGTTCTTCAATCTGGTGGTGATCAATCATGGGCTACCCCTCTTTTGTGGGCTGTGCAATTTTTCCCCATTTGACCAATGCGTTTTGAATGGCAGCCATGGAGATAGGTTTGCTGATGTAGTCGTCCATGCCTGCTTGAAGACACAGTTCCTTATCTCCTTCCAGAGCATTGGCGGTCATGGCAATGATTTTCGGTCGATTTTCTTCGGGCCATTTTTCGAGGATGGTGGATGTAGCCTCGATTCCCCCCATTTCAGGCATTTGGAGATCCATAAAAATAATGTCGTACGATTGATGTTCTAAAGCCGCGAGAACCTCAAGGCCATTTTCTGCTACATCCGCCATATAACCCATTTTCTCGAAAATGGCGACGGCAAGTTTTTGATTAACCACGTTGTCTTCAGCCAAGAGAATGTTGAGCGGAAGAGATTCGGAAAGGTTGGCTATGGCTTCTGGTTGTGCTACCTCATGAGTTGGCAGGTTTGTGGGGACCACAGAAGCCAGTTTTGTCTTGATGGTAAACGTGAAAGTGGAACCCTTACCCACGACGGTGTCGACCGCAATTTTTCCACCCATGAGCTCCACGCTATGGCTGCAGATGGCGAGCCCGAGCCCTGATCCTCCATACTTGCGACTCACGGAGGAATCGACTTGGGAGAATGCCTTAAAGAGTCGATCCATTCGATCCGAAGGAATTCCAATTCCCGTGTCCGTCACCTTAAACTCAAGCATCACTTCATCACCCGATGGCGGCAACTTGTCGACAGAAACATCAACCTCGCCTTTCTCCGTAAATTTAATCGCATTGCTCACAAGGTTGGCCAAAACTTGGCCGAGGCGAGTAACATCCCCTACAACAAACGGAGGTACTTTGGGATCGATGAAGTAGCGAAGGTTAATTTTCTTTTTTTGTGCTTGTTCAGCAAACAAGCCAAAGATATTTTCAATGCTGGTTCTCAACTCAAAGGGATGTTCTTCAAGTTCCATTCTTCCCGATTCAATCTTCGAGAAATCTAAGATGTCGTTGATGACCCCCAAAAGGGCTGTGCCGGACACCTTGATAATTCCGAGGTATTCCCGCTGTTGTTTGGTGAGTTCGGTTTCTTGCAAAAGCTGAGCCATTCCAAGCACGCCGTTTAAGGGGGTTCGGATTTCGTGACTCATGATCGCCAGGAACTCTGATTTGGCTTTGGCAGCGGCTTCTGCAGCTTCCTTGGCTTCCTTGAGCGCCTTTTCTGCTCTTTTACGTTCGGTGATGTCACGAATAAACGCGTTGAAGATATGAATGTTGCCAAAAGAAATCGCGGAAATCGTTACTTCGACCGGAAAGAGCTCCCCATTTCGACGCCGTGCCGTCAATTCCACAATCTCATCTAAGAACGGTCCCTGGCCAGTGGTTAAATAGTGTGAAAGTCTTTCCTTGTAAGCCGCTTGGAGCTCTTCGGGGATAATCATTTCTGCAAGGGGTTTCCCGATGGCTTCATTGTGGCTCCATCCAAAGATTTTTTCGGCTTGGAGGTTCCAATCCAAAATGAGGCCGTTTTCTCCCATGGAGACAAAGGCATCATGTGCTTGATCAATGATTAATTGGGTGAGTTGCTCGTTTGCCCGCAGCACTTGAGCCCAACGGTGTTCGTGGTCTTTCACATGAAATCGCCCGTTTCGGCGGAGAATCATCATGATGAGAACGAATCCGATGAGAAGAATCCCGCCTGCGGCAACAAGCCAAGTTACTGACGGATGATTGGCAATGAGAGAAGTCACCAACATGGTAACCCTTCCCCCCCTTTGAACTTAGCTTTTGCAGATTCGTTCAGAATCCTCTGAAAGGCGAGGAGTGTTCAGTCCATGCGAATTCTTTAGTGCCGATGGTGATGACCATCGTGCCATCCCCAACCCCAATGCCCGTAGATGTAAATGTGCGGATAGACATAATCGGGGTAGACATAGGTCGGGTAAGGATAAACATACGTTGGCGGACTTGCGTAACCATTGTCGTAGGCGATATTAATCGACTGAGTAACCCAGGTTCCGTTCAGTGGGTACGCAAGGATCGAAACAGAGGCGCCTAAAGTCAAAGGCCCGTAGATCTGGCTTTGGTTGTCTAGACGTATCCAAAAGCGGCTCCCGTCAGCAGTTAGAACGACCACGGAATTCGGTGTTGTTTCCACTAACGTTCCTTGAAAGAGGTGCGTTGCCGGCTGACTCATTGGACTTTCCGAGGTAACGGGTGGAAAGGCTTTTTCAGAATAGCTTGGAGCATTAGCATTTGGGTTTGGATAGCTTGTCGCATGAATTTCTGTTGCATAAAGGGCGCCATGAATCAAGCGTGCTTCAATGCTCACCGAAGCACCACGGTTGAGATGACCCTGGAGGAGCGTATGGGCTGTGAGGTAAACATGGTGTTGGACCCCTTCAGGGGTTCGGACCAAAATGTGGTCGGCTGATCCGCCAGCAATCGTTCCATCTAAAGAAACATCTTCCCACGACCCCGTTGGAAAACTTTTTGCATGAACATACACCAAGGGCCCCTGCGGTCCCATTTGGATTGGAATTCCGACGGCGACGCTAATGGCTGAGAATGAAATCACGGGAAAGGCAACCGTGAGAAAAAGTGATGTGATGAGCAAGATTTTTTTCATGATGGGTCTCCTTGTTCATACTCTTCCAGCCAAGTCGCGCCACTTCCTTGGATTACGGGGTGGCGCGACTTGGCTGGAAGGTTCAATGCAACAACTTAAGATCGACGATGAGTTAGACAACCGAAAAGTCGAAAAGTTGGAGAAGCTTTTTGATCCTGGCCGCCTAGGGGCGTGTACAGGTGATGTAGGTCCAACAGCAGGCGAAGGAAGGTTTCCCCAAAAAGACTTGGGTTGTAGCCTGTTGCATAAGGAGAAGTCGATCTTGAATACTTTCAGGCGACGGCGGGCGCCCCTCTATTTTTTCGGTGCCCCCCACCCAGCCGAGGATTCCCTCGTGATAGACGCTGAGAAAGTTATACCACTCATCGACTTGCACGTCGATGGTTTTGCTGGATGCTGACAGGTGGCCAAAGCCTGCTTTTTCTAGCGCCTTGACATAGTACTCCAGCGGACGAGTAGGCAAGAAATACTTCTGTCGCAACGCTTCGTAGGCAGCCATTTTTTGCTGATTGTTGAGAACCTCTCTGTATGGCGAAAATTGCTTGTCTTCTAGGACGCGCTTAACCGAAGCCTCGTGAATTGCGGTCACTGTGTCATCGATGATCCATTCGCCCGCCTTGGCTTCTGGATTGCGAATGTTTCCTGATTGCACAAAGGCGGTCGCGTTTGAGTGGAGCACATGGAGCCATGACTGGAGTGTGTCTTGCAGATCGTAGTAAAGATGGATCGCGTTCGTTGAAACGAGAAAATGAAAACGAAAATCGATAACTTCATCAACAAACTGGAGACGCTTTTTCTCCTTTAAATATTGAATCAATTGGAACGCGACTCTTTCATCGGTGCGAAACTTTTCGAGCGCAAGTCGGAGGAACTTCGGAGAAGAGTCAACGATGATAACCCCAAAAGGATGTGTAGGCATGCGCTTAAGCAAGCGTTCAAGAAAGATGCCAGTTCCTGCAGAATAGTCTAAAAGCAAATCATTTTTTTTAAGGGAACGGACTAATTGCTCTATCGTGGGATCAAGGTTTTTATACCAACCATGGTTTTTCACCCGATCATACTGAAGCGCAAGTTCATCGATCGGACTCGTCGTCCACTCTGCAGCAGGAATACGCTTGAAATCAGGAGGCCATTTGAATGTCACCTTTCGTAATTAATGCTTGGTCGGGGGCTCCCCTTCCTCACATGACGAAAGAAGTCACAGCAGGAAGTGATGTGTTTGGGTAAAATCAACCTAAGAATTCTAATGAAGGCAATTCGGCTGCAAAAGTCACGACCAGGACTTGCATGGAACTTGCGTGTCACGAGCGGATTTTTGTTTGGTGTTCTTGCCCTGGCGGGATGCCATTCGAAGAATTTGCCATCTCAAGCACAAAGTACCGCGGTTCCGGTTGTTGTGACTCGCGTTTTGCTTCAAACGGTTCCACTTGAAATTCATGCCGTGGGCAATGTCCAAGCTTATTCCAATGTGTCGGTTCGATCACAAGTGACAGGGGAGTTGTTAAGTGTTCATTTCAAGGAAGGAGACTCAGTTCGAAAAGGAGATCTTCTTTTCTTGATTGATCCGCGCCCCTTTCAAGCGGCTCTCGGACAGGCAGAAGCAAATCTGGCGCGTGACACGGCATCACTGAATCAGGCCAAGGCAGTGTTAGCGAGGGATAAGGCCATACTTGAAAACGGAGAATTGATGGCCGAGCGCGATCGGGTGCTGGTGGAAAGGAATTTAATTGCACAACAAGATTACGATACGGCTCGGACCACCGCGAAGTCAGAGAAAGCTACCGTCCTTGCCGACGAATCAGCCATCGGCACGGCGATGGCCACCATTCGGGCCGACGAAGAAGTTGTACGCAATGCGAAGGTACAACTGGAGTATACGGTGATTCGGTCTCCCCTTGATGGAAGGACGGGGAATCTGCTTGTGCATGCTGGAAATCTTGTGAATGCTAATGATACCGCCAATCCCTTGGTTGTCATCAATCAGATTTATCCAGTTTTTGTTACTTTTTCTGTTCCCGAGCAAGATTTTGCAGAAATTGCAAGGTACATGCAACACGGGAGTCTCAGTGTAGAAGCGGTTCCTTCACAACGAAAAATTGCTTCTCGGGGAAAGCTTTCGTTTGTTGACAATGCAGTGAACACTGCAACCGGAACCATTCAATTAAAGGGAATTTTCCCTAACGAAGATCGCGCGCTTTGGCCTGGTCAATTTGTGAATGTCAGATTGGTTCTTGCCAAGGCTCGAAACATTGTTCTTCCTTCCCAAGCCATTCAAACAGGCCAACAAGGACAATTTGTCTTTGTAGTTACGCCGGAGCTTGTTGTGGAAAGTCGAACGGTAACCACGGGAGAAACTCTTGGCAGTCTGACGGTCGTTACGGCCGGACTTCGCGCTGGAGAACAAGTCGTGACCGATGGGCAGCTTCGGTTGATTCCAGGAGCTAAAGTGGAGATTAGACACTCGTAAATTTTACGAGAGATTATGAATCCCGAACTTTTTATTCGCCGGCCCATCATGACAACTTTAGTCATGCTTGGAATTCTCTTTTTTGGCATGGTCGCATTCCGCCTTCTGCCGGTCAACGACCTTCCCAATGTCGATTACCCGACAATTCAGGTTTCCGCGGGGCTACCTGGGGCCAGTCCAGAGACGATGGCCTCCGCGGTGGCAACCCCCTTAGAAAAGCAATTTTCAACCATTGCTGGAATTGACTCGATGAATTCGACAAGTTCCCTCGGAAGCACACAGATCACACTTCAATTTACGTTAGACCGAAGCATTGACGGAGCGGCACAAGATGTACAAACCGCGATTGTTGCGGCGCAGAGGCAACTCCCCCCAGGGATGCCGACGCCTCCGACCTATCGAAAAGTCAATCCGGCCGATTCTCCGGTTTTGTATCTAACGCTGAGTTCTCCCACGCTTCCCCTTTACAAAGTGGATGATTATGCGGAATCCTTGCTTGCGCAGCGCATTTCCATGGTGAATGGCGTGGCGCAAGTTCAGGTGTATGGATCTCAGCAATACGCGGTAAGGGTCCAAATGGATCCCAATCTTCTTGCTGCTCGCGGGATCGGAATCGACCGGGTAGCCAGTACGATTGTGCAAGGGAACGTAAATCTTCCGACCGGAGTTCTCAATGGAGCCCACCAAGCCTACACGATTCAAACCACGGGTCAATTGATCAATGCAGCTGAATACCGACAGCTTGTGGTGGCTTATCGGGATGGATCTCCGGTTCGGCTCGAGGATCTCGGCCAAGTGATTGATGGTGTGCAGAATAATAAGGTGGCCAGTTGGTGGGAGAAAGATCGAGCGATTGTGTTAGCCATTCAGCGACAACCAGGGACCAATACGGTTGCCGTCGTCGACAGCATCAAAAAACTTCTCCCACGGTTGCAAACGCAAATTCCCCCTTCGGTGAAAATCAATGTGTTTTACGACCGCTCCCAATCGATTCGACAATCGGTTCAAGATGTGGAATTTACCCTTGTTTTGGCTGTCATTCTTGTCGTTTTCGTGATCTTTATTTTCTTAAGAAATCTTTCTGCCACCATTATTCCTAGCTTAGCTATCCCTTTGTCGATCATTGCCACCTTTGGGGTCATGCACTTTCTCCATTTTAGTTTAGACAATATTTCTTTGATGGCCCTGACCCTGTGCGTTGGGTTCATCGTTGACGATGCCGTGGTCATGCTTGAGAACATCATTCGTCACATGGAGCACGGGATGCCCGCACGTCAAGCAGCCATCGTAGGAGCGGGGCAAATTAAGTTTACGATCCTTTCCATGACCCTTTCTCTGGCCGCGGTGTTCATTCCAGTCTTATTCATGCCTGGTGTTGTAGGAAGAGTGCTCCACGAGTTTGCCGTGACCATCACGGTAGCCATTCTTGTTTCTGGTTTTGTTTCGTTGACCTTGACCCCGATGGCCGCCAGTTTGTTTCTGAGAAATCCAGGAGAAAATCAAGGACGCTTTTACAGAATCTCAGAAGCGATGTTCGAGAAAATGCTCGATCTTTATGAGCGAACCTTGAAGTGGGCACTTGCACATCCTTCGCTCATTCTTGGCACTTTTGTGTTAAGCTTAGTGCTTACAGGAATTTTCTTTTCGATCATCCCAACGGGCTTTATTCCAAGTGATGATACCGGGCGGTTTTATGTTTCCACCGAAGCATCACAAGATATTTCTTTTGATGACATGGTAAAACATCAGCAAGCTGTTGCAAAAATCGTGGGCCAAGACCCGAGTGTCGAGTCGTTTATTTCATCGGTGGGGGCCGGTGGGCCGAATTCCGTTCAAAATCAGGGAAGGATTACCGTGAGCTTAAAGCCGACATCTCAAAGACCCAATGTCGATTCGGTGATCCAGCGACTTCGTAAAAAACTAAGCACTGTCCCTGGAATGAAAGTCTACTTGCAAAATCCGCCGACGATTTCGATTGGAGGTCAGCAAACTCGAGCCCTTTATCAGTACACGCTGCAAGACACGGACCTAAGTGAGTTATACCACTATGTCCCAATCCTCACCGAGAAACTCCGAACGCTTCCCGGATTGCAGGATGTGAATTCTGACCTCCAAGTGGCAAGTCCGGAGCTTCGGATTGATATTGATCGGGATAAAGCCTCGGCCTTAGGGGTAAGCGCCCAGCAGGTTGAGGATGCGTTAGACAGTGCCTATGGCTTTCGCCAGATTTCCACAATCTATACTCCCACAAACGAGTATTGGGTGATCTTGGAGCTAGAGCCACAGTATCAAAAAGATCCGGATGCCCTTTCAATGCTGTATGTCACCTCTTCTCAGGGGACTCTGGTTCCACTGAGCGCTGTCACAAAAAAAATAACTCGTGGATTCATGCCTGCTTCCATCAATCACCTCGGACAATTTCCTTCGGCCACGGTCTCATTTAACTTAGAACCTGGGTTTGCCCTGAGTCAAGCGGTCTCAGAAATCAAGAACATGGAGCAAGGTCTCCATTTGCCCACTGGTTTAAGCACAAGCTTCACCGGGACAGCCCAAGCTTTCCAAGCTTCCTTGTCAGGTTTTGGCTGGCTCATTCTTGCGGCTATTCTTGTCATTTATTTGATTTTGGGAATCTTGTACGAAAGCTTTATTCACCCATTAACCATTCTGTCGGGTCTTCCATCCGCTGGTGTGGGGGCCTTGCTGACCCTTTTGATCTTTCGGACAGAGCTTAACCTGTATGGTTTTGTCGGCATTATTTTGCTTCTTGGCATTGTAAAGAAAAACGCGATCATGATGATCGATTTTGCTTTGGAAGCCGAGCAAGGAGGTAAGTCTCCTCGAGAAGCGATCTACGAAGGGTGTGTTCTCCGGTTTCGTCCCATCATGATGACCACGATGGCGGCACTCTTTGGAACCCTCCCGATTGCGTTAGGGTTCGGCGCAGGAGCGGAGTCTCGACGATCCTTAGGCCTTGCGGTTGTGGGAGGCTTAGTTCTGTCACAACTTCTTACCCTCTACATTACCCCGGTGATTTATGAAACGATGGAAGCGCTTAAACAACGGGTTTTTGGTGTGACCCAAGTCACAGCTTCCAAAGGGGCTAACATGGTAGAATGAACGTGAGGCATTAGGGGAGGGGAAAGAAATGAGACTTAGTCAGCTGTCAGGTTGGATGGGAAAACTCGGACTCATAGGGTCAGTTCTTGTAAGCTGCAGTTTTGCGGAAGCCAAAGGGATTGTTCGGTTATCACCGGCATTGAATACTGACCTGAAAGAGTTCCAAGTGGCGATTGTTATGGCGATTCTCTTAGGGGTTCTCAGTGTTATTCTGATCATGATTGGTGGGATCTTGGGGGAAGTTCTAGCCATCGCAGCAAGAGGTATTGCCTCGTTTCTTGGAATTAGACGAACTCTTCCCAAGAGGAAACAATTTGCAAATCCAAGTTCAACCAGCACAGAATCCCGCCAGTACATTCCCTAATTGCGATTTCGAAACAAAGGGCTTAAGGGCAGCTCCGGAAGGGAAAGCAGGCTTCCAACAGAATTGACACTGGACAGCACCAAAATCAAAATTGGAGGGAAAACTTTATGAATTGTAGCACGAATGGAATTTGGAAAAAGATAACTGTGGCCTTGATGTTAGGATTGTTCATGGTGGCGCCTCAGTTCTCGCAAGCTCATGAGCATACGATGAACATGAGCCAGCACAAAATGCCGGCGGCTTTCGAAAAGTTGAAGCAGCTTGTTGGAACGTGGACTGGAAGCGGAGTGATGCACGGTAAGCAAATGGATTACACGGTCACTTATGAATTGACCGCTGGCGGTTCCGCCGTGGTTGAACGTGAATTTGCAGGAACTCCACATGAAATGATGTCGGTCTTTTATCCGGAAGGAAACGGCGTCGTTGTAACTCATTATTGCATGCTCGGGAATCAGCCCCACATGGTTCTGACAAACAGCTCGGGGAATACCCTTACTTTTCAAATGCAGGGAAATTCTGGCATCGCATCAGCACAAGAACCTCATATGCACGGTCTCGCGTTAACATTTATCGATGCGGATCACATCAAGGCAACTTGGACCGCCTACGCAAAGGGTAAGAAAAGCGAGGTCACCGTTATGGACCTCACGAAGAAAAGTTAAGCAGAAAACGCGTTTAGAATAGAAAAGAATCCCGCGATTTATCACATCCGTGTGATCGCGGGACAAGCATCTTGGCGTCCCCGAAGGGGATGAATTCATCCTGAATTCAAATTAGCTTTCGAATGTCACAAGTTCGAAAGCTGATTTTTTTGGAATGAAATACCCCCAGTTTTTTTAAGAAGAGGCCGATATTAACGAAAAGGGAGAGTTTCCCCTTTAGCGCTCGTCGAAAGGAATCGGCCCATGGACATTGTTTCTTCCGCAGTTCAATTGTCGAGTCAACACCAGCTCTCGCAATCGGCATCAGAAAAGATATCGATTCGAGTCTTCATGGTCAATCCGCCTTCCCCCGGAGGACAGAATCCTCAAGTTCCGCCGGTGGAAAATTCTCCTTCAGTCCTCGGCGGACCAGATCCCTCGGAAACGGATATCCCTGGAGATACACAACTTTATGTGCTCAAGCTCATTATCGAGAAATTAACCGGCAAAAAAATAAAATTGTTTTCATCGAAAGATCTTCAACCGGATCCCCGGACGAATGTTCAAATTAACAACAGTTCGGTGAGCCCTCCTCCTCCAAGTATCGGGGCCACGGTTGATATTCAGCAAACACAGACGGAATCGGAGACGTCAGCGTTCTTTGCAAAAGGGGTGGTTAAAACTTCTGATGGGAAAGAAATTAACTTTAGTGCGCAAGTCGATTTAACGCGTTCTGAAAGCACTCAGCAGAACTTCCGATTGCGTTACGGAGCGGCACAGCAACAAAAAGATCCTTTGGTGATCAATTATGGAACGTCTTCGGCACAAGTCACAAACAACAGGTTTCTCTTTGACCTTAACTCGGATGGGAATCCGGTCCCGATTCCCGTTCTTGGGGATGGGAGCGGATACCTCGTGTTAGACAAAAGTGGCAGTGGGAAGATTGATAACGGAACAGAGCTTTTCGGCCCGGCAACAGGCGACGGTTTTGCAGAACTTCAAAAATTGGACGCCAACGGAAACGGTTGGATCGATCAACAAGATCCGGCCTATTCACAGCTTCGGATTTGGACCAAGGACAGTAACGGAAATGATCAGCTATCCACCCTAAAGGAAAAGGGGATCGATGCAATTTATCTTGGTAAAGTCTCGACCCCATTTGATCTGAAGACTGATTCACAAAGCTCGAATGGGCAACTTGAAGCCACCGGTGTTTTTCTAAATCAAGACGGCCAAGCGGGAATCGTGCAACAAATCGATTTCCGTGTCTGAATCTAAGACCCTCAAGATGTCATAAAGCGTCTTTCCCCTTCTTTCTTGGCAGGTTTGAGCGCGGTTCTGGCTAACTAGCTGTTATTAAAGAGTCCCGCGGTTTATCTCATCGTGCGACCGCTGGATGAATACTAAAATGAGAGGAGTCCCGCGATTTATCACATCCGTGTGATCGCGGGATGAATTTATCCTAAATTCAGAAGAGATTCCAATCAGCAAGCCAACCGCTTTTGCGGTGAAGCTTCATTTGGGGTGCGGGCTTAACGCCCAAAAAGGCTGGGTCAACGTTGATGGCTCTTGGGGAGTTCTTTTGGCCAAGTATCAATTTCTTCGAAGGATTCTCAGAATGTTACGCATTTTCCCTGAGCAATCCGTAAGCATTCCTTGGGATCCCTCCATTGTTTTCCACGACCTTCGAAAGAAATTGCCCTTTGCTTCAGCATCTGTGGGTATGATTTATTGTGCTCACACCCTTGAACACCTTTACCTTGATCAGGCGAGGCGATTACTTGAAGATTGCTTTCGCGTGCTTGCACCTGGGGGAATATTAAGGATGGTGGTTCCTGATCTCAAAGCCATGGCACTGAACTATGTGGCTCCAGGTCCGCGAGATGGCTCCACGGGTGCAAAGGTCATGCCCGCGGATGTTTTTGTTGAAGGGCTTTTGTTGAGAGCCCCTTCCCTCCCTGGAAGGACATTTCTTCACAGACTTTACTATGCGTTCAATGATTTTCAATCGCACAAATGGATGTATGATGCTGATTCCTTGCGAAGTCAATTTGAACTTGCAGGTTTTATGAAAGTTCAGTCAATGCCTTATCGGGAGAGCAAAATTGACGATATCGACAAGGTGGAGCAAGAAGGCCGCCACTTGGACGGACCTGAAATTTACATTGAAGGGGTTAAGCCCTTTTAATGAATTCCAATATATTGTATATCCGGTCGTAGATGATACTATATATAGTATCAAGAAATTTATTTCTTTATTGCATAATCCCAACAAATTTGGGTATAATACAACAAAAGGGGGGAGCCCTATGTGTAAACGGTTTTCCAGTTTGTTCACATTTTTAGCGATTCTTTCTCTAACAGTATCTCTTGTCTTCGCTTCGCCGACAATCTCGACCAAGCCACTTCCACCTTCGGTCATTCTACCAAATTCGCTGCCGAACTCAGTAGCCAGACCAGAACGTCTTCCACTCCCAGTCAACAATAAAGTGCCACGCCACAAAGTACCCATTCACCGCAGTTTTCAAACCTATTAGACAGTTATATAGGAATCCAGCCGTATAACCACGTCCATGTGACGGATGAATGATTTCATCCTGAAATCACGTGGATGCCGGTTTTGTCCACGCGGATCTTCTTTTTCTGTTCCAATGAGCGAATAGCTCGGGTAACGGTTTCGCGTGCGGTGCCAATCATTTCGGCTAATTCCTGGTGAGTCGTGGTGATGGGATCTTGATTCCGATAGAGTTCGGAGATTTTCTTGAGCACTCGACCTTGCACGTCCTGAAACGAGAGCGAATGAACTTGCTCTGTTAAGCGCCTCACCATGAGACTCGTGGCTTTCAAGATTGCCGATGCCCCTTCTGGGTTTTCTCTTAAGAATTGATGGAAGGCTGCTTTGTCCAAGGTGTAGAGGGTCGAAGGCTCCAAGGTAATTGCTGAGGCCGAACGGGGCAGGTTATCGAGAAGTGACAGCTCTCCAAAATAGTCATAAGGTTTGAGCAGGTTTAAGGTGGCTTCACGCCCGTCAGCATTGCTTAGGAAAATCTTGACCGTCCCTTTCCCAACGATGAAGAGCTCTTTCCCGGGGTCTCCTTCCTGAATGAGCAGGGTGCCCCGTTTTGCTCCGAAGGTTTTAAACTTGAGGAATAGCTTCGTGAGTCTTGCTTCCGAAAGTTCGGAAAAGATCGGGATGACCTTCAGGTCTTTGGAGTCCACCCAACAAAAATTCGCGCTTTTATCCTGGATTACTTCTCGAATCTTGCCTTAACTTGTATTGAGGTCACGTTAATTTTCTCTTTATGGACTTTGGGTAAGAAAGGGTGTAAGCTAACAGTTAAGATGGAGTGCAAAGTCGTCATTCGACAACTGGAAACCGAGCTTACCTTGGTAGAAGTTTCAGGGGAAATGGATGCCTACACGGCTCCTGCATTTAAGGAGACCCTAGTCCGACTGATCATTCGAGGGTATCATTGGGTTGTCATCAATTTTGAGGAACTCGATTTTATCGACAGCAGTGGGCTTCGTGTTCTTCTCGATCTGCATGCAGACGTCACCAAAAAAAAGGGGAGTCTTTCCCTTGTGGTCACCAAACATCACCTGAAGAAAATTTTCAAAATCACTGGATTGATGAGTCCACTGCAGGTCTTCGACCAAGTTGAAGAAGCGCTAGAAAACCTCAGGGCCCAGCAAGTGAAACAGGATGATCTCGAGTTGGCAATATAAAAAACCACTTTTTCTCCGATACGAAGAAAAAGTGGTTAAAGGGGTTGGTTAGTGCTGAGAGTTAATTATTTAAAAGCCGAACTTGACTGGCTCTTACAAGCCGAGCAACTTCGGAAACATTGGAGCTCGTGGGTCGATAGATACGTTTAGCGGATTGGGTCAATAACAAAGAGCCGAGAAAGAAAACGCTAAAAGTAATCGCAACCCACCAGGCAATTTTCCCCGTTGTCCAACCCTTGCGGAAAGCTTCCATACTTGTCGCCCCCCTATCAATAAAGTAAGAAACACCGAAAATAGGCCTTACTTTTAGAAAGTTGGATTCCCATACCGAATCTAAGTGAAGGATTTACACGTCACTTTTTCTTCTTCCTGCTCAAAGTGTATGGGGTTTATTCTGATTTTAGGATAAAATCATCCAGCGGTCACACGGATGTGATAAACCGCTGGATTCCTCTAAAGGAGAATGATAACAGGGCTAAGTAATTGACTTAACAGAATGGATGAACGTAAAGCAGCGGAACAATCTTTGGAAAACTCCGATCTTTGGCTTGGAAAAATTTTTCAGGCCCAAGCCGATGCGGTTATCATTGTAAACTTGGAAAGAAAGATCGTTAATCTGAACCAAGCGGCTGAACGAATGCTGGGGTATTCGCTTAAGGAAATCATCGATTTGCCTCGGCAGATTTTTCACGTCGATGAAGAGCACCATGCCCGATTTTCTGAATACTTGGACGAGGCTTTCCAGAAAGGGGGAGCTTTTCAAACGGAGTTTGAGTTCAAGCGCAAAGATGGGACCACGTTTCCTCTTGAAATTACCTTCTCTCCTTTGATCGCCAATCAAGGGAAGTTTTTGGGTTTGGTTGGGGTTGCGCGGGATATCACCTATCGAAAACAGGTGGAGAAAGAACTGCGGGAGAGCAACCGAAGGCTGGAAGTCGCACTCTCGGAGCTTCAAACCACACAGCAACAAGTGATTCAACAAGAAAGGCTGAGGGCGATTGGGACCATGGCCAGCGGGATTGCCCATGATTTTAACAACGAGCTCTTTGCCATTCTGGGTTACACGGAGTTATTGCTCGACAATCCTGAAACCTTAAAAGACATCGAACGCGTTACGAAAACACTCAAAGAAATCAATGTGGTCGCTCAAGGAGCCGCCAAAGTCGTTGGGCGCTTGCGTGAATTCTATCGCCACCGCGAAGCGGGTGAGGTGTTTCAGCCACTCGATATTCATCCGCTCATCGAACAAGCCATTTCCCTCACACAACCGAAATGGAAAGATCAGGCTCTCGCCGATGGCG
Source organism: Candidatus Melainabacteria bacterium (assembly GCA_013286945.1). Taxonomy (GTDB): domain Bacteria; phylum Vulcanimicrobiota; class JABDET01; order JABDET01; family JABDET01; genus JABDET01. The sequence continues at coordinate 4,127 of JABDET010000033.1, read as the reverse complement.
TTACGGTTAATGTCATGCATGAAGTGGCTGATGTCCCGCGATTCTTGGGCAGCGAAAGCGAACTCAGGGAACTTTTGACCAACCTCATCATGAATGGGGTAGATGCCATGCCTGGTGGAGGGACCTTAAGCATTCGGTCCATGCAGAAAGAGGATAAAGTCATTCTTGAAGTGTCCGACACAGGGACAGGAATGAGCGAAGAGGTGCGTCGTCGCTGTTTTGAGCCGTTTTTTTCGACCAAAGGGGAAAGAGGAACCGGACTTGGGTTGGCCATGGTTTATGGGATCATCAAACGCCACAATGGAACCATCGAGATTGAAAGTGAACTTGGGAAAGGAACGACTTTTAGGGTGATCTTGCCCCTCCAAAAGGAAACCACTTCTACCGTTCAGGGGGAGGCTGTGGTTAAACGAACCATTCAAGGACCTTTCCGAATCATGGTGGTGGAGGATGAGCCCCGAGTGCGCGACATCATGACTCAGTATTTGACAGAAGATGGGCATACCGTTACCGCTGCCACGAATGGCCGTGAGGCTTTGGAAAAATTTCGCCCGAATACTTTTGATTTGATTATCACCGACAAAGCCATGCCCGAAATGAATGGGGATAAGCTGGCCAGCATCATCAAGCAACTGGAACCCAGGCGTCCTATCATTCTCGTTTCTGGATTTGGAGACATGATGGGGACCGCTGGGGAGCTACCCAAAGATGTCGACCTTGTGCTCAGCAAGCCGACCACATTAACCCAGCTCCGCGCCGCAATCGCCAAGGTCACAGGAACATAATTTCGGATGCTCGAATATTTTTGAGATGAGTTTAGAGGACGGGAGAAGCCGTGCCAGATTCTAAGCAGCGAAGTATCTCGGAACGCCATCTCGGGGAGATGGTTCAGCTTGAATCGGAAGCGCAAAAGCTTCTGCTTGAGCCGAAATCTTCCCATCGGATCCTGATCATCGATGACGATAAAAGAGCCCGCGGGATTCTAGGCGAATTCTTAAGCGCCAAGGGTTACCAGATTTTGACCGCTGGGAATGGGGAAGAGGGGCTCATTGTTCTTCGAAGCGCAAAAGTTGATCTTGCGCTTCTTGATTATGGGCTTCCAGACATGGACGGCCTAACCTTGCTGGCTGAAATCCGAAAAGATGATGAGTCAACCAAGATCATCATGATTACGGGAAATGATACCATGGAAGTGGTCGCTAAAGCAGCGGGTGCTGGAATTTCTGCTTATCTCGTGAAGCCCTTTAAGTTGGACGTACTCTTAAAGCGCGTGGAACAGGCCCTCGGGTGATTTCAGGATGAAATCACCCGAGGGTCACAGGATGTGAAAAACCGCTGGACACCTCGCCTACTTAGCCGTTGTGGCCTTCAAGGGCTTGTGAACAAACCGTTTGGCTTTCGGCCCTGAATACAGGGAGACCGTTTGACCGTTTCCGACAATCTTGTACTTGTAGGTGACAAGCCCATCTAGACCTACAGGCCCTCTTGGATGGAGTTTTCCGGTGCTGATGCCGACCTCGGCTCCAAACCCATACCGAAATCCATCCGCAAATCGAGTTGAAACATTCCAGTAAACCCCAGCAGATTCGACTTCCGCAAAAAACCGATCGAATGTTTTTTCGTTCTTGGTTACAATGGCTTCGGTGTGGTGAGATCCATACGTGTTGATGTGGGCAATCGCTTCATCCAAGTCGTTCACCATCTTGATCGAAACAATGAGATCCCCGTACTCCGTTTTCCAATCCTCTTCAACGGCTTTGGGTGTTCCGTTTAATTTCAGGTGACGAATCATCTCTTCGTCGCATCGCGATTCTACGCCGTGCGCTTTAAGTTCTGAAAGAAGCATCGGAACAAATTGAGCAGCCGACTGCCGGTGAATCAAAATCGTTTCGACCGCATTACACGCCGACGGGTATTGCACTTTTGAATCGACGCAAACGTCAAGCGCTTTCTTGAGGTCGGCCGCTTCATCCACGTACACATGGCAAATGCCATCGGCATGTCCAAGAACCGGAATGGATGTGTTTTGCTGAATGAAGCGGACCAACGCATTTGAACCTCGAGGAATGATAAGATCCACATAACGATCGGCCTTCAGGAGATCCTTCACCTCTTCGCGCGTTTCGAGTAGGGCCAGGGCTTCGCTTGGAACTCCCCCTTCAATCGCGGCTTCATGAAGAATTGTAAAGAGCGCACGATTGGAATGTTCCGCTTCTTTCCCCCCTTTAAGAATAACCGCGTTGCTGCTTTTTAAGCAAAGGGATGCAATTTGGGTAAGCGCATCAGGTCGAGCTTCGAAAATGACCCCAACAACCCCAAGCGGACAAGTGACTCGATAAAGCTCAAGCCCTTCGTCCATTTCGGTAGCCAAGGTGATCTTGCCGACCGGATCGTCAAGGGATGCAACCTGTTCAATTCCGGCCATGATGTCTTTCAGTTTGGCTTCATCAAGTTTGAGTCGATGGTAGAGCGACTCCGCCATCTTCCCTTGTTCGACTTCCGTTTTCGCAGCAGCGAGATCTTTCTTGTTGGCTGTCAGGATCGCTTCTTGATGGAGCGCGATCCGCTTGGCCATGGACAGGAGGATCTGATTTTTTTCCTGTGTCGACAAGCGGAGAAGTGGTCCGAGAGCCTCTTTAGCCTTCTTGGCTATTTCGATTACGGTCCCCATGGGGTGCGTCTCCTAGGATGGCAATGTTTTCGCGTTTAATGAGTGCGTCGTAGTTTCGATTTTCGATCAGTTCGTCAATTTTTTCCGAGTGCTTGCCGGAGATCTTTCGCGCTTCAGTACTGGAATAATTGACGATTCCACGTGCAAACTCCTGCTCGTTTTCATCCAAGATGCTCACCACATCCCCCCGCTCGAACTGGCCACGGACATCGAGGACCCCCACCGGAAGCAAGCTTGCTTGTTTTTCAAGCAACGCACGTTGGGCCCCGGCATTCACCACAAGTGCGGCGGTAACCGTGGTTGCGTAAGCAATCCAGCGGCGTTTTCCGGGAAGGCTTGGTTCTGGCATAAAGAACGACCCAAGATCTTCTCCAGCGATCACCCGCTCAACGATCCCGGGGAGTTTGCCATTGGCCATCACCACCGCACATCCGGAATGGGTGGCAATCGAAGCGGCTTCAAGCTTTGTTTTCATTCCGCCACGTCCCACCTTCGAGCGATCCGAACGGGCGAGTTTCTCGATGTCTGGGGTAATCCTTTCTACAAAGGTCACGAGCTCATTTCCCGAATACAATCCATCGACATCGGTGAGCGTGATGAGAAGATCGGCTTCAATTTTGCTGGCGACTAAGGCGGACAGTTTGTCGTTGTCGCCAAAGTTAACTCGCCGATAAGAAGTGGGATCCAACACTTCAAGCTCTTCGGTCGACACCGTGTCGTTCTCATTGATCACCGGAATCACTCCGAGCTCGAGAAGTTTGATAAGGGTTCCACGCAGATTCAAGTAGCGTTTGCGGTTGGAGAAATCTTCTTCCGTGAGGAGAACTTGTGCGGTAATTAACCCGAGCTTTTCAAAGGCATCGGACCAGAGAGACATGAGCCTGCTTTGCCCTACAGCCGCACACGCTTGTTTCACCTGAACCAGTTCTTCTTTTTGAGTAATGCCAAGCCGTAGGGCTCCAAAGCCGATCGCTCCAGAGGAGACGAGAAGCACTTCTCTCTTGTCAGTTTTTAATTTGGCGACCGATTGAATAAACGAATGGAATCGGGTAAGCGCAACTCCTCCGTTGTCATCCATGAGTGCCGAGGTGCCAAGTTTAATCACCACGCGCTTGGCTTGCGCACCAATCTCCGAACGCTTCGTAATAAAAACTGGTTCACTCATGGATGGCCAAACTCCCCTTAAACCCTGTTAGGATAAGCCTGGCTGAGACTTCGTGGAATTCGATCCACCTTCCTGGCTTGGATCTGAGGTTACATGTTAGCGAAACAAGTCAGGGAATCAAACGGAGTCTTTTCAACGCGCGATTCTGGGATTGACGTACAGCTTCGCGGCTGATCTCCAAATCGCGTGCAATGGCCGCCTGCCTTTTTGGCGCCTCACCGTTTAAACCGAAGCGATGCGTCAGCACCTCTCGCTCGCGCGGAGCGAGCGCTTCCTCGCCATCAGCCATGC
>JABDET010000032.1 GCA_013286945.1 Candidatus Melainabacteria bacterium | reverse complement strand
GTCAAGCGACTCCAACATGATCGTAAACCCATACCCCAACGATGGCTTTGTGGAATAACCTCGCATTAAAGCCGCCTTGGATAAATTGGTGTATTCAATCCCTGGGCCCGTATCCTCCATCCAAATGCGCAGCACCTTGCCGAACTGAGTTTCGCGAAGGGTGCCATGCTCGGCATGCTTAATGATGTTGGTGGCGGCCTCCGAGACGCAGAGGGCTAGATTGTAGACCTTTTCTTCGTCAATTCCGAGTTGTCGAGCAAACCCTTCAGCATGCTTACGCACCAAGGTCACATCCTGTGGGGTTCCAATGGGCATGACCACAAATTCCTTTTCCCCATAACGCAGCGGAATGAGCTCATCCCGCTCAATGAGTTGAAGTTTTCCATTGGTTACCGCGTAAATAACCTCTTTGTAGAGCTGCTTGCGTTTGGTTTCTTCTTCACGACGAACTTGTTCCAAATCAAGGAGTCGCGAAATCTCAGCCACATACTGGTCCCGCTTTCGTTGCTTTTCCACCAGTTCTCGGTGACGGAGCAACGACTCAATTCGTGCCAGCATCTCAATGGTGTTTAAGGGTTTAACCAGGAAATCATCAGCACCCGCTTCCAAACCCTTCACCTTGTCATGCGCATCGGTAAGCGCGGTTATCAAGATGACCGGGATGAATCGATATTCTTCTTGCTCTTTTATCATCCGGCAAACTTCATACCCACTTAAGGTGGGCATCATGACGTCCAACAAGATTAAGTCAGGGGAGAATTCCTTAACTTTATGAAGACCAGCTTCACCATCGTAGGCTGTCTCCACTTCATAACCCTGAGAAAGAAGTTGAGACCCAATGATTTCCACATGATATTCGCTGTCGTCAATAATAAGAATTTTCTTTTTCAGGCCATCCATTGATACGGTATTCCCCCTTACTCAGTTCCCCTTTGCATCAATTTTTGATGAAGAATACAAATACCTTCCCGATCGCCAAAGAAGGAATTGAATATTTTTATGGCAAGAGATCACCGATGATCTCGGAAGGTAAAATGCGAAGTGGCTTAATTAGCGTTGTGAAAGATTTGGAGGAGAAAGGCTTTCTTCCAGGCGCTTCCGGAAACATGAGTGTAAGACTCAACAAAACCACGATACTCATTACGCCTCGGGGAACAAAGAAGGGAAAACTGAAACCATCTGATTTGGTCGAGGTGAGCCTGGGAGGTCGTCTCCTGCGAGGCTCAAAATCCCCCTCCACCGAACTCGAAATGCATCTTGCCATCTATCGGCATGTTCTGGAAGCACGCGTTGTTCTCCATGCTCATCCCCCCTTTGCCACTGCCTTTGCCGTGGCTGGGCTCCCTTTTGATCACCTGGCTCCACCTGAAATGATCGAGAGCCTGGGAAGAATCCCTCTGGTACCGTATGGTCGCTCCTCGACAAAAGAGTTGTCACACCAACTCGTCCCCTACTTAAAGAATCAGCATGCATTTATCTTGGCCGATCACGGAGCTGTCGTTTATGGAGACAACTTGGACGAAGCCTACTGCCGGATGGAAAGCTTGGAGTTTTGCGCAAAGGTTGCATTTCTAGGAAAGCTGATTTCAGGATGAAATCAGCCAGCGGTCACACGGATGTGAAAAACCGATGGATTCCTAAAGCACTTATAGGCTTCAATCGAAAATTGAAAGTCCAAAATCGAAAATGGTTTAATGCTGGCTTCGTTTCGGGGTTGCCACCACGCCAAGATCTTGAGCTCTGGCAATGTCTAAAACCTTTTGTGCTGAGCGGAGGAGGTCCTGAGGTTCGCCTCCGTCCTCGGGGAAGCCCACCACCGCCCCTCTCAAAATCGGTTGCCCTCCCCTGCCATTCCAGGACCCTTGGCTGATCTCCCGATAAATATTTTCAAGGGTCCAAGTAATTTCTCGTTTTTCTTTGTTGGTAAACATGAAAGCCAGCATCCCGTTCATCGGAGATGAATAAGAATCCGATGCGCGTAGATAAGGCTTTGCAACGCTTAGGATTTCAGATAAAAGAGATTCAGGACTCCCCAGGTCCTGAAAGTTTTCTACCTCGAGACAAGCCAATACCAGCAAAGAGCCGTCGCTCCTGGAAGACTGGATTTGCGCTCGAAATGCATTCTCAAAGTCTTTATAAGAGAGAATGGGTTCCACGCTGGTAGTCTGTGGGGTTAGCGGGAAAGTAACTTTCTCCTCCGGCTTCGGGTCTTCTTTTTGAACAACAGGAGGAACGCTTGGCGCACTTTCTTTGATAGCGGGTAGCGGCGTCGCACTCTCCAACAGTTTGGGGCTGTCAATGCGTCCCGGGCTTTCCTCAATAGACGGTTCTGTACGCGTTGGATTTGCCGGATCCGCACCTGCCTTTAATCGTTCTGATCCACTGAGGATTGACTCTTGCTTTGGTGCGGGGCCAACCACCTGCTCTGCTATGCTCACTCGATTGCGGCCTTCTTTTTTTGATTGATAGAGCGCCTGATCGGCTGCTTGAATGAGTTCCCAATCGGAACTGGCGCAATGCGGATAGGCAGCAATCCCCAGACTCACGGTTACTCGAACGTTTGGCGGCAGCCCTTGAAAGGTACGACCGCCAATGGAATTTCGAATCCTTTCTGCCGTTTCGCTTGCTCTTCGCAGATCGGTAGCGGGAAGAATGATGGTAAACTCTTCCCCACCGTAGCGCGAGACGGAATCAACTCCGTTTCGCACATTCTCTTTAAGAAGGTCTGCCAACTCGCGAAGAACCGAGTCTCCCATCGGGTGACCATAGGAATCGTTTAAGGCCTTGAAGTGATCAATGTCAAGCATGATCAGGCTTGTGGGTTGATGATAACGCTCAACGCGCTTTATTTCTTCAGAAAGAACTTGTCGGAAAAAGCGTTTGTTGTAAACCTTGGTCTGTTCATCGATAACCGACAGTTCATAGAGCGCCGCTGTTTCAATGGCGGTGGCTGCTGTGTCCGCAAGAATGTGAGCTGATTCAACCCGTCGACGAATCCTAGGAAGGAGATCAAGAAACTCGTTTCGGCTCACGCCACCCAAGGCAAGCATGGCCAGCAGTTTTCCTTTGACACAAAACGGGAGGATGAGTCGAAGATCCTGCTTATCAAAAAAAAGTCTGGAGTCAGGAAAGGAATCGATGAAAAGCGCCGACTTCAGCGCTTGAGCGGCAGTCATCGGTCGACCATGATAAACGCTGACCCATCGAGCGAGCACCTCGGGGTTCGCGTCAAGACTGTCAGACACCACCACCTTAAAATTGGTGTAAAAACATTTCAATTGAGTCGATTCCCGATTGATGAGGAAAAACATCCCCTTTGGAAGATTAAAGTATTCGGCAAAATAACTTACCAAGTACTCGGCAATCTCCGGAAGATCATTAAGCCTTGACAAGTGGCTGTCCAATGCATGAACCAGTTTGCCCTTATCCGCATCGCTTTTCTTCCCTCGGCGCCAGAGGTAAATAACACACAAAAGAACCAAAATACCACTGACACTGATCCAAACGATAATCCGATTTTGATGTTCGAGAACCAGGGCTTCCTTTGCCTCAACAAACAGTTGACCAGCTTCGGCGTTGTTGGGGTCAAGCCTTAAAATAGCCGAGGAATCGTCAATGGCTTTAGACAGGTAAAAACTCGATTTTCTTCCCTTCGCGATGCGGGCGTGAGTCAAAAGAAAACGAATGTTACTCGGTTCTAATTTAACCGCACGCTCAGACGCATTCCACGCATTGACTAAATCATTGGCATCAAACTGGACGCCTGCAAGAATGTCCCATGCTTCACCATCCAACGGAAGCTTTCGCAAATGACTGTTCAAGAGCTCTTCTGCTTTTCGATAGTTTCCTCCCTTTCGATAAAGTCTTCCGAGCGCCAACGTGGTGCTTCGGCTTGGAAAAAGTCGGCCCAAGGTTTCATATTGTTCGATGGCTTGTGGTGTATCCCCGATGTAATCATATAAGTTGCCCAAGTTCTCATAGGCAGGCAAAAAATTCGGCTTAGCGTGTTCCACTCTTTGAAAATAAGAAACGGCCTTTTTGACATCCCCCTGTTGTCGGTAAACCGCCCCGAGGTAAAACAAAACATCCACGTTTTTGTGGTCGAGATTGAGTACGGTCATGTATTGCTCTTGAGCTTGCGGATAGGCTCGAAGAGCCAAATAAAGATTGCCCAACAAAAAATGGGCCTCAACATTATTAGGCTCATCTCGCGTGGTGGATTGAAGCAAGCTCAGGGCCTCGCGCACGTGACCAACGCGAATCTCGCTCTTTGCTCTTCCGAGAGAACTTTCGCTTTGCGCGAAGAGGGTGGTGAAGAGAAGAAGCAAAGGAAGAAGTCGAAGCCCCTTAACCAATAAGTTTTCTTCGCATCCCATTTTCTCTTCGATTATAACATACAATCATGACCCCTGCAATCGTTCCAGGGAATCACGAGGGAGCCGTCGTACTCAGTACTAAAAATGGTGGCTTCTGACCTTGCCGTAATTCTCGAACGTTTAGACCTAGTCCAAATTATTGGTGAGTACCTTCCGCTTCGTCAAACCGGGAAAACGTTTAAGGGCTTGTGCCCGTTTCATCCTGAAAAAACGCCTTCCTTCCACTTGAATCCTGAGCGAGGTCTTTGGCATTGCTTTGGTTGTGGCGCTGGTGGCGATATCGCCACTTTTCTGATGAAAATTGATAACCTTACGTTCCCCGAAGTGAAGGCTTTGTTGGCCAAGAAAGCGGGGATCGAGTTAACACCCGAGCAAGGCCTTCAATCGAAAAAAAGGCGGCGTTGGCAAGAAATTCTCGAGATTGCCGCACAATTTTACCAGCAAATGCTCTTTCAAAGCTCACCAGGAGAGGAGGGCCTTCGCTACTTAGAGGCTCGAGGGATCACAAACCCCACCATTCAACAGTTCAAGCTTGGCATGGCACCCGTCGGGGGGAGTGGTCTCTTAAACTATCTGCTTAAACGAGGTTTCAAACTTGAAGAACTCCGGGAAATTGGAGTGGTAACCAAGCCAACCCCATCCCGCGATTATTTCTTCAAACGAATCATTTTCCCCATTTGGGATACCACGGGGAACATCATTGGTTTTGGTGGGAGAGCCCTTGGCCAGGAAGTACCCAAGTACCTGAACTCTCCCGAGAGCCCTCTTTTTAAGAAGGGAGAAAATCTGTACCCCATTCATCTGGCAAAAGGATCCATAAGTAAAGAAGGAAGGGCCATACTGGCTGAAGGCTACCTCGATGTCTTGATGTTGCACCAGCACGGCTTTACTCAATCCGTGGCAACCTTAGGCACAAGCCTGACCCTCAACCAGGCAAAACTCTTGATGCGCTATGCGCCCAAAGTCACCTTAAGCTATGACGGAGATCGCGCCGGCATTGAAGCCATGCGTCGTGCCATTACCATTGCTGAAGCGGCAGGAATCGATCTCGGGTTGATCACGCTCCCCGATGGAGAAGATCCTGATTCGTTTCTCCGAAAACAGGGGGCCGAACGTTTCAGCGAACTCCTCACCAAGGACTTATCTCCTCTTGATTTTGTCTTTCAGCGAACCCAAACCAAGCTGAACCTTAACCTGAAGACTCCTGAAGGAAAGAAAAAGATGATGACTGAAATCACCCCGCTTCTCCAAGCCATACACGATCCGGTCTTACGAGATGCTTACATTCGAAAGATGGCCGAGGCACTTCTCATCAATGAATCGATCATTCGGAAACAACTCCTTGGAAAAAGTCAGATCAAATTTGCTGCCACGTCGGGAAGCCCCTCACGTGAAAAGGAAATCCTTGCTTGGATCCTTTGGGAACCTTCGTTGGCCGCAACGGTTTGGTCAACCCTTACTCCCGATGATTTTGGCGGAGAAGAATGCAGGGCTGCCGCTTCCACCCTTTATCGCTTGTGGCAAGAGGAAAAGCGTTCCTTTTCTGAGCTTGAAGAAGTTCCTTCGGAAGTGTTGGCGTTCTTGAGTAAACTTTCCACAGAACCCCCTGCTGGAAAAATCGAGGCGGTTCCTTTGCTTGTCAAAGCCCAACAAGATCACAACCTCAAAAAAGAATTGGTCACCTTGAAGAATGAGGTCACACAGCGCTTGAAAGAAGGGAAAGTCGATCCAACCGATGAAGCCTACATGAAATATCTCGCCCTGCTTCGACAAGCAAAGAAGCAAGGAGAAGGTGCGTAAGACGGAATGTCTGATTCCCTCGATCTCCAAGATGAAATAAAGCGACTCATCGAAATTGGAAAAAAACGTGGGTCGCTCACGTATGAAGAAATCAGCGATGTTCTTTACCAATATGAGGATGTTACCCCTGAACAACTCGATGAGCTGTTTGAGCGACTTACTTCTGAGGGAATCGAGATTGTTGATGAATCAGGGAAAGAAGCGGAAAAGGAAGAGGGAGAAGAAGAGGCTCCGGTTTCCGAAGGGGGGATGTACGATGACCCGGTTCGGATGTACCTCCGTGAAATTGGTCGCGTCCAGCTTCTTAATTCCGAAGATGAAATTTCTTTAGCTCAAAGGATTGAGCAAAGCGATGAGGCCGCCAAGCGTGCCCTCATTGAAGCCAACCTTCGCCTTGTGGTCAGCATCGCTAAGAAATACGTGAGTCGCGGCATGCTCTTTCTTGATTTAATCCAGGAAGGAAACATGGGGCTCATTCGCGCGGTAGAAAAGTTCAACTATCGAAAAGGCTACAAATTTTCCACCTATGCCACCTGGTGGATCCGACAAGCCATCACCCGATCGTTAGCCGACCAAGCGCGGACCATTCGCATTCCGGTCCACATGGTGGAAACCATCAATCGATTGATTAAGGTTTCGAGACAACTCTTGCAAGCACTGGGTCGCGATCCCAACGTGGAAGAAATTGCGCAGAACATGTTCCCGGTCGATAAGAACGAAGTGATGCAACAACTGTCCAAACAAGTTGGCTATGAACTTTCTTCGGAGGATGAGATTGTTCAGGAAGAAACTCGACGAAGAGAGCGAACCGCCCTTGAAAGAGTTCGTGAAATCATCAAGATTGCTCAAGAGCCGATTTCTCTTGAGACCCCCATCGGAGAAGAAGAAGACTCTCACCTTGGAGATTTTATCGAAGATCATGAGGCGGTGGCACCAGCCGAAGCCGCCTCTTCATTGCTTCTTAAAGAACGGATGGAAGACTTTTTGGAAAACCTTTCCCCTCGCGAGAAAAAAGTATTGCAGCTCCGATTCGGTCTTGAGGATGGACGTCCACGAACACTGGAGGAAGTAGGACAAGAGTTCGGGGTTACTCGAGAGCGTATCCGTCAAATCGAAGCGAAAGCTTTACGAAAACTTCGCCATCCCGCACGCTCCAAGTGGCTTAAAGATTACTGGATGGGGGAGTAAGCACTTTCCCAGGAAAGAAGACTGGCTTCAAGAAACTTCGGTTCGTCTTGGCGACACTCTTTTAAAATACGCGATAGTTTGAGTTACAAGCGAATCCTCCATGCTTCCGTCCGAAAAGGAGGAGCCCTCTCGAATCATAGCTGGGCTGAAGCACCGATTCACTTCTGCATCCGTTTGCTCTTCATTTGTGTTCAAGCCGCCGCTGCTTAATGCTAAGGGAGATAGTGTGTTCCTTAAGGTCTCTTCCGCTTCGGCTAATGCGTGCGAGACCCATGAACTGCTCAATCCCATTTCACGACTGATGTCTGCTTGTGAATAAGAAAGGTAATAGTAAAGAATAATCGCTTCCCGCTGGGTGGGTGGAAGTTGACTGATCGCGTTTCTCACGGCTTTCTGTTTTGCATTTGAACCAGACTCTTGAGATGAAAGACTATGCTTGGCTACTTCCCCTTCCCAGCTTGGATAGGCACTAGCGGAAATAACGCATGGAATTTTTCGTGCTCGACCAGCGGTCTTTTCCGGATTCTGGTCTGCCACCTCGTTTATTTTTTTGTTCTTCGAGCGAACCGCTCTTGTAATCCAATCAGATCTTCTGAGAGAATCACGCATTTCCCAGAGTGCTGCTTTCTGAATGTAATGCTCAGCTTCCTCGCCCTGCTCCAAATCAAAATCGACTTTCTCAACCGTGTGAAGAACCCTCACCACTGCCGCTTGAGCGAGATCTTCAGAGTCGACTTTTCCCGCGCACCTGCCCGCAAGGTTGCGGGCCGCCGTTTCAACCACACGCTTTTGGTAATAAACAACAATGCCATTTCTTGCTTCTGTACTCCCGTTTTTGAAGTCTCCCCATAGCGGCTTGAGTATAGCAACGGTATCGTCGCTGCTATCGAGTGAGAGCGCTAGGTATTCTGGATTCGGCAAGGGCTCCGTTCTCTTGGAGTGGCCAGCTGAGCTATTCTCCTCGCCGTGGATTCTGACCGAAGAACCAGCGACGTTATTTCGCCGTTCGGTGTAAACTGGAAGATGAGAATTAGTTGGTTTTATGTGCATATCGGCTTCGTGAGTTAATAGGATCAAGCTACTTCCTGATTAATATAACCTAATTAATATAACACGCCCAGGACGACCAAGCAAGTCAGATATGTTTGCCAAAATGTAAACTTTTCGATAGCCCACATGGTTTTCCCATCCAACTCATTATGTCCCTTGATCGGCGTTAGAAAGAATCACTGGGGGGGTGAGTAACGCGTTCCTTTGAAAGAACGGCTTTAAGAACCTCGGGGTGGAGCCGCATTACTCCTCGAAAATACGCGATGGTCTGAGCTATGAATGGCTCCTCTTTACTCCCATCCGAAAAGTTCCCCTGATCTTCTATTAAAGCCGGGCTTAGAAACTGATTGCTTTCTCGGTCAATTCCCTGTTCCCTATCACCGTCAAGCTCTCCACGACTCAAGTCCAACGGAGTGAGTTTTTCCCTCAAATTCCTTTCGGCTGCAGTTAACATGCTTGACACCGTAGACTTAGTCATTCCCGTTTCACGGCTGATTTCTGTACGGGAATACGAATGATAATAATAAAGCCGCACAACTTCCTGTTCTCCAGGTGGAAGTTGGCTGATTGCATTTCTCAGGGCATCTTCTTTTCTTCTTGAACTAGTTTCTTGATGTGAAAAACGGCGGTTGGCTATTTCCCCGCCAGGATAATCACTAGTGGAGATAAAGCATGGGAGCTTAAGTGGTCGAGCACTCTCTTCCAGATTGTGACCTTCCGCATCATTTGCTTTTCTATTCTCCCTACGCACCTCTACGGGAATCCAATGAGATTCCCTAAGCGACTGAAGCATCCCCCAACGAGCTGTCGTTCCAATATAATGCTCAGCCTCATCACCCCTTCCCGGGTCAAAATCCTTACTGCCGATCGTTTCAAGAAGTCTTAGTGCTGCCGATTGAGCTAGATCTTCAGCCTCCACATTGCTCGTGCATCCGGCCGCAACCTTGCCAGCCGTCTCTTCAACCACACTTCGATGGTAATAAACTGCAATACCGTTTCTTGCTTCGATGTTTCCGTTGCTCCTGAAGTTTACCCATAGCTGCTTGAGCTTGCTATAGGCATCCTCGCTGCTATCGAGTGAGAGTGCTAGGTATTCTGGATCCGGCAAGGGCCCCGTGCTCTTGGAGCGGCCAACTGGGATACGCTCCTCGTTGTGGGTTGAGACTGAAGAACCGGCGATACTCGTTCGCCTTTTGGTGTAAGTTGAAGGTTGAGAATCAGCTCGTTTTATCTTCATATCGGCTTCTCAAGTCAATCGTATCAAACTACTTGCTCACTAATATAACACAGCCAGCATGATCAAGCAAGTCAGTCATGTTGCCAAAATGTTAATTTTTCCACGGCTCATCCTTTCGCTTGATGGCACATCAATACGAGTTCCAAGTCGCTGGGTAGTTTTGTGTGTTTTCTTGCTAAGGAATTTCAGGCCCAAAGATTTGCAACCATGCCTTCAGGCCGGAGCCAATCAATCATTGTTCATTGGATGTACAGAAAAACGTGTGTTTTAAACTTCGCCATCTCGCTCTAAACGGTAGCGTCCACTGCTGAGGCAATTAATAATCTCATTCCCTCCCAACTTAATTCTAGCGCATCAGCCACTTTATGCAAATTTTCGATTCGAGGGAAACAGCGTTTGGAACTATTAAGCTTAAACAAATTGGAAGAAAGTTGTGTTCTGGTTTCTAATTCTTGAACTGTTAAATTCCGTTCTGCTCTGATTTCGGAAATACTCATTAAAAGATGTTTTCGAGCTTCAGCTTTCTCATCACGAGAAAGCTGCTTTACCCTTAAATAAGGATTATTGGTTGGTGAGACAGCTGCTTCTCTATTTTCAGGCTCGAGAGCTGAGGTGATTAATGACATCATTTGTTGTGGACTTAAATCGAGAGCTTTACTCACTTTATTTAGATTTTTGATTTGTGGGAAAGCTCTAAAATTTACATGAGGGTTAAAAAATCCAAAAGTAAGTCCTGTCTTTGCTTCCAATTCTCTCCAAGTTAACTTCTTTTGACTCTTGATTTCCGCTATACTCTCTAGTAATCGTCTTCGGACTTCTGTTTTTTCGTCAGGAGGAAGCTCTTTTGCCCTTCTGTAAGGCTCCCAAAATCTTGAATCGCTTTCCATCGTTTCCGCGAATGCGACATCGAAAGATAAGACTTCAGATGATTTTGCTTCATTGGGATTTTTCTTTTCTAATACAAACTCCTTAACATTTTCTTTAGCTTGGCTCAAAAGTAGAGTTGCCTCTTCCACAGACAAAGTTAACCGCTCGGCTAATTTTTCTCCATCAAGACCTTCGTAATAATGAAGGATTAATGCTAATCGTTCTCTCTCAGGAAGTTTCAGAATGGCTTTTTGAACCTTTTGTTGTTCTTCCATTCGAATACTTTCTTGTTCAGGAGATTCGTATCTATCTTCAACATCTCGCCAAAACGCTATCTGAGACTCATTAACGTTCCCCATTGAAACAAGTCTTTCAGTTTTTTCTCCATTGTCTATTTTATCTTTTGCTTTAGCCTTCTTCCAAACTGCGCGTGGAACCCAACCCTCTTCACGAAGGAAATCAATCATGGCACCCTCTACACGACGGCCTACATAAGCTTCAAACTTATTACCCCTGGTAGGCTCAAACGTATCGAGATAAGGGGACATCCCTTTTAACCCTTCACCTTCTAAATCATCGACTTGGACGTGAGCGGGGAGGTGTTTCTTCGCATAGAATTGTTCGGCTTTCCTTCTTACGAAGGTCTCTTTGTAATGCGCTGCCAGTCTCTCTTTTGCCTCAAGACTTCCTTCCTTACACTGTGACCAAAGAGAGTCTATCTCAGAGCGACTTAAATGTGGCCTTCTTTTATTTTGTAAAGTTGCTGAAGAAAATGGTTGTATTCTGTAGTAGCCCATATAAAACTTACTGTATCATTTTATTTATACTCATTCAAGAGTGAGATATTTCCAAAATGTTAATTTTTCGACCTGGTCTTCATGACGATCCATCAATGTTATTGCAAGAGTTCCATGATGTAGTGTGCTGCTTCGGAGGCCGCTTTTGGTTTCTTCAGTTGCCGGGCACGATCTCGAAGCTTGGCTAACTGCTTGGGATCACTGAAAAGCTGATCAACCACTCGGGCCACATTCTTTTCACGCTTGGCCATAACAGCCGCTTTCTCTTTTATTAAATAGTGCGCATTACGAATTTCCTGCCCAGGCAAGGGGCGAACAATCACAATTGGAAGCTCAGCGGCTAAGGCTTCACTCGAGGTTAACCCCCCTGGCTTAGTAATCAGCAAATCTGAAGCCTTCATCAAATCGTGCACGTTATCGACGAATCCATAAACCTTCACTTGTTTTATTGAAGTCTTTTTCCCGTGCTTGGCCCCATTAAGCTTAGCGGCAACTTTTTCCATTCGCTTCCGCAGCCCGCGATTGACTCCGGTGACGACCACCACTTGAATCGGATGCCCAACCTTCCGAAGTGAACGCAAGATCCATCCGATGGGACCCAATCCTGCTCCCCCACCCATGACCAAGATGGTTTCAAGATCAGGAAGAAGCCCAAGCCTTTCCCGAACCGTGTTTTTTTCTTCTTTGATGCTGAACTCCGGATCGACCGGTATCCCAGTAACCTTAATCCGCTTCGGGTCAATTTTTTTGCTGCGCAGCACGTCGGCAAGCTCTTCGTCTCCCACGAGATAAAGATCGGCGTTTTGGTGAATCCAGAAAGGGTGAACGGTAAAATCAGTAATGACACAAACCAATCGAATATGAAACTCCTCTTTTAAGATGGAAGCAATTCCACTTGGGAATGCATGGGTGCAAACCACCAGATCAGGCCTAAACTCTTTCATGAGTTTTCGAAAGTTTCTTGCGGTGATTTGTGTCAATTTTGATTTGAATAAACCCATCGCGGCATCGCGATCGCGCAATTCATAGAAAAAACTGTAAATCTGTGGCAAAAATTTTACGAGTTGAATGTAACCTTGTGTAGCCACTCGACCGAGGAAAGCATTGGCTTGAGAATAAGAATCGACGATTTTCGTGGTGGTGCTGGAATCGATGAGGAGAAGCGCTTTCCGCACGGCTTCCGCTGCTGAGGTATGCCCTGTCCCCGCATTGGCGGACAAGAAAAGGACCCGATGACCTTCTCCCATGACCGTTCCTTAGCCAAGCTCACTCATCAGGCGGGAGAAGCAACCTGACGAAGTGTTCCAATTGAATCAAAGGCATGCCGGGAAAAAGTTTCCAACGGCCCAAGCTTTGCTTGGGAAATTCCTATTTGATGAAGGGTTGCAAAAACTTCATCCATGAGTTGATTGGCTGATTTTTCACACTCGGCACGTATGCCGCTTTGCTCAAGTGAGGTGATGATCTGAGCAATCGTTTCTTCTTTGGGTTCTTCTGAGCTTCGTAAATAATCTTGCAGCCGCTCAAGATCCTTTCCTTTTAAATGTTGGAGAGCATTAAAGATCGGGAAGGTTTTTTTTCTTCGACGCAAGTCTTTGGCACGCTCTTTTCCAGATTGTTCCTTCCCACCCCAAATGCCAACCAGGTCATCTCGAATTTGCATGGCTATCCCAAGCCGCCGCCCAAAGTCCTTAAACTTTTCAGCAACTACAGGGTTGTCTTGAGCCAACAAACTTCCCCCATAGGTACACAAGCTGATTAACGCACCTGTCTTTTTCCCAATCATGTTCAGGTACTCACTTGGATTCACGCTGCTCTTTGTTTCAAAGTCAAGATCGAGTGATTGCCCTTCAGCCACTTCCAACTTGGTGTCGATCATGGCTCGAGTTAAAGAGACAAGCTTTTCTTGCGGGAAATCATGGTTTAAGAGATCCAAGAAGAATTCCTCAGAAAGATAACCTAAGATCAATCCAACATTAATCCCCTGCCCTATTCCCCACAGGCTCCACACCGTAGGCCTGTTTCGGCGGAATCGATCGCCATCTTGCATGTCATCGAAAACCAACGTATGATTGTGATAAAACTCGATGGCAGCCGCTAAGGGAATGATTCTTTCAAGATCCTCACGGAAGATTTTGTAACTCAAGAGGGAGAGAACAGGCCGAAGCATCTTACCCTGGGCTGCCTTGGAGGGGACTAACGCCTGGTCTCGCCATCCCAAATGGTATTCAGCCATTGGGTACGCTGGCACGGCTCTTGGATGATCCAAAAACCATTTTTGCATGCCATGGTCTACCCATGCCCCATAAGTTTCGATGAGTTCTCGCGGGTTAGTCATGGTTTCGTTGTCGTGCTCTTTTCTCGGCTTCCCGCTTCTTTCACAAATTGACGCGCCCATCGATCGGCTTCCAAAACCTCTGGTAAGCTCGGAAATGTCTTTTTTTGATGGGACTTCATCGCGGCATGGATTAAATCGGGGATCTCACAAAAGGGAAGGTCTTCATCTAGAAAAAGCCGCACGGCTTCTTCATTGGCTGCGTTTAAAACGGTCGGTAAGCTTCCTCCCTCACTGGCTACCTCAAAGGCATAGCGTAAAAGTGGGAAAGTTTCCAAGTCGGGCTCTTCAAAGGTTAGCGTTCCCACCTGTGCCAAATTCAGCCTTGGTGATGGAGAGTCCCATCGTTCAGGGAAACTTAAAGCTACTTGAATGGGGGTCTTCATGTCGGGAAGGCCAAGTTGAGCGATCACGGATCCATCCACAAACTCAACCATCGAATGAATAATCCCTTGAGGGTGTACCACAACGCGGATTTGTTCAGGGGAAACCCCAAAGAGCCATTTGGCTTCAATCACCTCAAGTCCTTTGTTCATGAGGGATGCAGAGTCAACCGTAATTTTATTTCCCATTTTCCAAATCGGGTGATGAAGCACTTGTTCTTTCGTTACTTTCTTAAGCTTCTCTTTGGTGTATCCACGAAATGGCCCCCCGGAAGCGGTAAGCCAGATGGTCTTGACTTCGCTCATTGATTCACCCTTTAAGCACTGGAAAATAGCACTATGTTCGCTGTCGATAGGGATTAGGGTCCCCCCATTCTTATTCAAAACTTCATGAACTAAATGGCCGCCAGCCACAAGTGTTTCCTTGTTTGCCAGGGCCACCACCCGTCCTAATTCGAGAGCTCTCAAGGTTGGAACAAGACCAAGACTCCCCACAAGAGCCACCACCACATGGGTCACTTGAGGATGAGTGGCTGCTTCGGTTAAAGCTTGTTCTCCCCACTTCAGTCTCCCTTGAAATGATGGTGCAGCTTTCTTGAACTTTTGAGCTGTTTCTTCATCGGCCACCACAATCAGTTCCGGAGAAAACCGTTCTGCTTGCGGAAGCAACACGTCGAGGTTCTTCCCTGCCGAAATGGCCGTGATCGTAATTTTGTCAGGATGACGCGATACCACATCCAGGGTTTGGGTTCCAATCGAACCCGTACTTCCAAGAAGGGCGAGCCGTTTCATTTCGTGGCATCCTTTGCGAGAATCTGTTGAATGTGCTTTACAAGGACTCCAGGATCGAAGGGTTTCGTGACGTACTCTTCAACACCCATTAAATATGCAAACTTAATATCTGCGAACTCATCCTTCACCGTAAGCATTATTACAGGTGTTTCGCGCGTCAAAGGAGAGAGGCGAAGTTCTTTGAAGAACTCAATCCCATCCATCTCAGGCATCATGATATCGGTTACAATCAAGTCGGGAGATTTCTTAGATAAAACTTCGAGACCTTCTTTGCCGTTTTCTGCTTCCAAAACCTGAAATCCCTCAGCCTCAAGATACGATCGAACAAAAGATCGGATATTGGCTTCATCTTCCACAATGAGAATGGTCTTGGTAAGGGTCATCATACACCTCTTCTCCTAACGGTAATCACGCAGTCTTCCTCGGTTTTTCCCTTTATCCTCTAGGAAAACAGGTGGTGGGGATGGTTCTACGGATGAAGCCGTCTTGATTTAAACGTGTGCAAAAATTGATTGGGGAGTAAAACAATGTGCGACATTTCGTCATCAACTCGAATTCCCCACGGATTTGTTTTTTCGCCCGCACTAAAAAAAATCGTATCTCCCCCAAAGGAAACCTGGAGCTGATCCCCAGGTTTTAAGCCATAAAATGGAAGTCGAATGGCGTAAAAACCATCGTTCCCCGTTTTTCCAAATTCAAGTTGCTCGGTGGCGGGCTGTAAAACTCGAATTTCCAGTCCCTGCACTGGTTTGTGTGCCGGGGCAAAAACGTATCCAATGATCCAATAAATGCTAACCGGCTTATTCGCTAACGTCCCCTCCATGGGATACCCAGCTGATTTCCATCCTGGGAGTCCTTCATCCAGGACAAACACATGATGATAGCCGATGGTTCCCAGAACATCGGCAGCCATCTGCGCAAGGTGGTGTGGGCAACTGCAATAAGTCACAATCATCTGATTGGTTGGAATCGACGCAAGGGCTGACGAAGTTCGTATCTCAGGGAGGGGGAGAGAAATTGCCCCTTTGATGTGTTCATTTTGATAAGCGTATGCCGACCGAACATCAAAAAGTACAAGATGTTGATGATGCGTCAGGCGATGACGAAGCTCTTTTGCCTTAATGTAATGGTAATCTGACGAAGCGGTGCTTGGAGAAGCGCTGTTCGAAGGGTATTGGGTGAAGCCAAACCGGAGGAGTCCAGCAAAGAAGAAAAAAGAAAGAAGGGCCGCTTTCCGCATCACGGAATCAAACTTAGATTTTGTGTGAAGAACTCCTCCAGTCAATCCGTCGAAATATCAAGATTTCTCATTTTTTCTCTCCTGACTCCTTGACGCCCGCAACAATTTGTATTACGCTTAAATGAGTTGTCAAGTGAACCCGTTTCTCCGTTTTTGAAGAAACACGTGAAGTGGCTCTCGCAAGGACAAGATAAGCGAGCCCTGGACGTCCAAGTGAACCACGGAGCGAATTTGTTTTTTCTCTGGAAGCTTGGCTATCGCGTGGATGGAATTACGAAAGACCATGCGCTGTCGCTTGAGATAGCGGCCAATGCGGAAAAAGTGGGAGCACACGTCAAGCTCATTGTGGCCGATCCTCGACGAATTCGCCTCACCAAAGAATACCATGATCTCATTCTTTGTTGCTACCTCGTTCATCCCGGCCTTGTTCTCCAAATGAAAATGGGCTTAAAGCATCATGGCCTAGTCTTGATGGAAAGCTATACACAACAGCAACCCAAGGTTTCTGGAGCATCAAAGGACTTGTTCTTAGAACCCAAGCAACTTCTTTTCTTTTTCAAGGAGTTCGAAATTCTTGACTACGAAGAAACCGTACATTCAGGACCTTATCCCATTGCTTCCATTTTAGCTCGAAAAATTAGCGACTAACGAACACGCTCTGATTCATGGGCACGCTCCAGGCGCGGCAATCGAAAAGCCAAATAAACACCAAAAATTGCAAAGGCCCAATGCGCTATCGAAAGATTCGTCAGATAATCGGGGAAAACTGTGGCCACATCACGGAAAGAAGCGGTTTCAGTGTAAAGAGTCGATTTCACAAGGAAGCTGTGCACCAGGAAGGCTTCTCCCAAGAAAATACCGAGAAGACCTAGACCGGCGGCCAAGAGCTGGAACTCCCTTCCACGCCTCCCATGTGCACCCACCACCACGGCAAGACCAACTGAAACCCCGGTCACCCAATCTGAAAAGCCATGCAAATGATTGGTATACAAAGCAAGCTTACCCCAAAGGACAGCTCCCAATAAGGCGGTCATGAAGCCAAGAACTGAGGCAAGAAAAAGAGGTGATCTCTTGGAGTTTTCGAGTTCCCGACGGCTAAGCTCGTTAAGCAGAGTCTCGCAAGCTTTACAGACGACCTTCCCTGCAACGAAGATGCGGCAATCACCACAAAGTGATTTAGCGCAGTGGTTACAGCGAGCTTTTGTGTCTTCCCCAGGATGGAATGCACACTCCATGATATCCTCTCCCCGCGTAAAATTTGGTGGGGAGTTGGAAACAAGGCGAAGCGTCAAGGCAAGCCAATACAAAGACTTTCCGTGTCGTCTTCAATGTCTTGGGTGGTCGAAAAAGGGATAATCAATTAACAACACTTAAACTCGCTCCCCCGACTCACACCATCTCCCCATCCTAAGGTACCCTATCTCTAGGGACCCATTTCTTGTTTGTCTAGTCCTAATCATATCACAAAGGAGGGACTCTGTAAAGGAGGGTTATCCACTGAAATTTGGCTAATTGGAATCAAATCCCGACAAAAATGAGAAAAGGAGTTCCCCACTTGGAGAACAGAAAGAAGGAGATGTCATGCAAACCATTGTTGGACCCTCTGTTTCCGAATATCTTTACCAATTGTTGCCAGAACGTGATCCTGTCTTGGCGAAGATGGAGGAGGTTGCCACGACAAGGAACATTCCGATTGTAGGTCCCCTTGTTGGCAGGCTCTTTTATCAGCTTGCCGTCTTGCACAAGCCAAAGCGAATTTACGA
The DNA here is from genome assembly GCA_013286945.1 of Candidatus Melainabacteria bacterium. Classification (GTDB taxonomy): domain Bacteria; phylum Vulcanimicrobiota; class JABDET01; order JABDET01; family JABDET01; genus JABDET01. The sequence goes on along the minus strand of JABDET010000032.1, from coordinate 3,008 downwards.
AATGGGGTCGGCCATTGGCTATTCCACCCTTTGGTGGGCAAAAGCCCTGTCAAAAGGGGACGAGGTGCACTATACCGATGGGAGTAAAGAGAATGCGAACGAGGCGGAAGGGTATCTTCGCCAGGGGGAGGTTCTGGATCGCGTAAGGATGCATGTTGGGAATGCCCTCCACGTGATCGATTCACTTTCGGGGGAATTTGATATTATTTTTTGTGACATCGACAAAGGGGATTACCCAATGGCTTTTAAGAAAGCACTTCCGCGCTTACGTCGAGGGGGATTGTTGATCGCCGACAATGTCCTTTGGAGCGGAAGGGTGGCTGAACCCTCTCCTGATGCCTGGACAGCCGCCATCAAAGAATTCAACCAGCTCCTTTACAGTACTCCTGGACTCTTTACCACCATTGTGCCTCTCCGAGACGGTGTTTCCATTAGTCTGAAACTTTGAAACCCCCGAAACCCATCAATAATGGTCTCCGAAGGGATATCATTGCGATGGGTTTCTGGGGTAGAGATTATCCTCCAAGGCCTTTCTTGTAAAACATGACGTTGGTTACTTTTTCTCCTCGTTCGACCATTGAAGCAAGCTCGTCTTTTGGAAGCGGGACAAACTGCTCCACCACTGACACATTTTCTTCCAGTTGTGGAATGGTGTCACACCCCGTGATCACGACATCGATGTCTTGACTTAAAGCAAAACTCAGGAGCTCGGAAACCGTGAATGTCTTTCCATTCCAGGAGTAATATGGCTTTATGGTTTTCATCCCAATGATCCCCATGTTTCGCTTTCGCGCCTCTGGAACCACCGTTTCAAGGAAACTCAGATGGTGAGGCTCTGAGGGATTCACCGGCATGAGGACTGTATCAAAGTGATACAGCTCCATCCCTTTAACAATGATGTTCGGATCGTAATGCCCAGTAATACCCATAAACCGAACGTAACCCGCTTTCTTGGCCTCATCAAATGCCTGCATGCATCCACCCGCCGCTGAAGCTTGGTCCAGATCAAGTGGGGTTCGGATGTCATGAAATTGCCAAAGATCCAAATGATCGGTTTTCATGTTTCGTAACGTTGTTTCAAGAAATTGTCGAGAACCTTTCTTCGTACGGTCATGGGTTTTGGAACAAAGAAAAATATCGTTTCGGCGCTTTCCTAAAGCTAGTCCGTAGTACTCTTCCGAGCCTGAATAAGCCCGCGCACAATCAAAATAGGTGATTCCAAGATCAAGAGCCCGTTTGATAAGAGGAACCGCGTCGGCCTCGCGACCAAAAGTTCGCAGCACCCCTTCCCCACCCAACCCGAGTCGAGTGACTGTTTCTCCAGTCTTCCCAAGTGCGACCCTCGGTAAGTTTGCCATCCGGTTAACTCCTTGTGGCGATTGCGCGATTCCAGTAGAAGAGGGCTGTCGCGTCCTTTCGTTCAAGAAAAGATTTGAGCTCATTGATTGCCTCGTCTATCTCTTTCCCACTGGCGAGCTCTTCCTCTTCAAGCCCCTTTCTCCCCCCTTCGAGGATCCAGATGAGATTCATGATCCATGGAGACAATGTGCTCTGACCTGAATGATGAATCTCTGGAGACATGCTCAGTTCAATTTCTTTAAATCCTGCGTTTTTGAAGTGCCGGAAAAGTCGTTTCCCGATGAGGGCATCTCCACCCAAGCGTGATTGCAGGATAGCGAAGCGACTCCAAACGCGATCGAATTTTGGGCAATCGGGATCAAACATGCACATCAAGATGTTGTTTTCTTGAACGAACATTTTTCCACCCGGTTTCAATACGCGGTGAACTTCTTCTAACACCCTAACCGGATCGGCAAGGTGCTCAAGAACATAGCGGGAGTAGGCCACGTCAAAGGTCTTATCTCTAAAAGGAAGGTGGTGTGCGTCGGCTTGAACAAACCGAAGATTACCTGATTCGCTTTTCGCAAGCTTAAGTTGATCCGTTGAATACTCAACACCCCACACTTCTCCCCTTGGAACTTTCTTAGCCACCTCTGAAGCTAAAATCCCAAGACCACTCCCCAATTCAAGCACTCGACTCGTGTTTGTCAGCTCAAGAAACGAAACAAAGCTATCATTCGTCAGCTGGTTGAGTTTTGCGAGTCGTGCTTGTTCAGATTTGGTGGTCCCGTGGATGTATGTTGCCTTCATTCGTCTATCCGTATTTTAAGTGCATCAATTCTTTCATTTCTTCCAAAGTTTTCTCTGCAAGAGATCTTGCTTTCTTCCCCCCCTCATGCAAGATCTCTTGGAGATGCTTTTCATTGGCCGCAAATTTCGCTCGTCGTTCGCGGATAGGAGCTAGCTTTTCAGCCAAAATCGTTGCTAGGTGATTCTTGTCATCGACGCAACCCAGCGTGCCATTACGACAAGTGAGATCGACTTGCTTGACTATTCCTTCAGACGAAAACAATTTGTGATAGAAAAAGATGTTGCAAACCTCAGGTCGTCCTGGATCTGCTTTCCGGATCTTCTGGGGATCCGTAATCGCCATTTTTACTTTTTCACGAATCTCTTCAGGAGAATCGGAGATCAAGATGCTGTTATTGTATGACTTGCTCATTTTTCGACCGTCGATTCCGGGGACAAATGGGGATTCACTCAACAAGGCTTGAGGTTCTGGAAAGATCTCTTTCTTATAGATACGCTGAAATCGACGAACAATCTCACGAGCGAATTCAAGATGGGAAAGCTGATCTCGACCAACTGGCACCGCCTCACCCTTCATGGTTAAGATATCCGCTGTTTGAAGCAAGGGATAACCTAAAAAACCATAGGTGGCCATGTATTCCGTTTTTTCTCGACGCGCAGCAAGTTCTCGCTTATATTGCTCCAACATTAAAGTAGAGACCGATGATTCTGGCTCTAGTGGTGAATTGCGGAAGTGATCTGGCCTAAAGGCAGGATGTGACTTATCCCCCTCTAGGTTCTCTATAAAGTCTTCGAGAGCTTTGTCAGAAAATTCAGAGGTCGGTTCTCCTTGCTTTTTCAATTCTTCCTTAACTAGC
>JABDET010000031.1 GCA_013286945.1 Candidatus Melainabacteria bacterium | reverse complement strand
TGGGTACGTGCTAAAGCGAAGTGCTAGCACCGAGCTCTTCTGGGCCATCCAAACAGTCAGTGGAGGATCGGTTTACCTTTCCCCATCCATGACTCAAGCACTGGTCCGGGAGTATCTCGGTCCCGAAGAACCCAAGACAAAGACCAAGGATATTTTAACTTCTCGCGAACAAGAAATTCTAAAACTCATCGCTGAAGGATTCACCAATCAACAAATCGCCGACAAGCTGATTATTTCTTTGAAAACCGTTCAAACCCATCGCGCTCACATTCTGGAAAAACTAAACCTCCACGACAGAACCGAGCTGGTCAAATACGCCATCGCCAAGGGAATTATCTCTGTTGAGGGTCAAGCAAAGCCAATCGCCTAATCAGAAATCATGAATCACTTTTGGGGGCAAGGCGGCTCGCAAGGCGTTCAGTATTGCCAAGATGTCGATGATCTCCTGGAGCATGGCCCCCTTCACTGGACTTAAATGACCGGTGGCTGCAAAGACAATGCCGATGACGCTCAGTGCCATACCTCCCACCGCGCTTTGAAGCGCGATGGATCGCATTCGGCGGCTGATGTGCATGAACTCGTCCACCTTCTGAAGTGAGTTATCCATCACCACGACTCCAGCGGCTTCAGCGGTCACATCGCTGTTCTGTCCGATCGCCATGCCGACCGTGGCGGCCATCATGGCTGGCGCGTCATTGATGCCGTCCCCCACGTAAAGTGTTTTAGCCGCAGCGGTTTCCTTGCGGGCAATGGAAAGTTTATCTTCAGGACTCTGCTGAGCGTGGATTTCAGTGATGCCGACCTGTTCGCCGAGATAGCGCACTTCCGACTCGCGATCTCCCGACACGATCATCACGCGCACCAAGCGGTGCTTCGGTCCCAAGTGGCTCACAAAGAGGCGGCTCTCCGCTCGTGGCGCATCACGAAAGCGTAAGGCCGCCGCATAGCGCCGGTCTATCGTCACCACGCACTCGAGTCCACCCGCAACCGGCGGAAGCTCTTCGCGACCTGCAATCTGTTGCGCGTCGAGTTGACTGCGACTGGTGATTTGTACCTGGTGGCCAGAAACGGTTCCACTCAGCCCCTGGCCCGGTGGCTCACTCACCTCAGTGGCTTCCGGGAGCGGAATCCCGTCTGCTTTCGCCGCCGCAAGAATAGCACGCGCCAGCGGATGTTTCGAGTAGCGTTCCAGACTTGCCGCAAGGGTGAGCACTTCCTTTTGGGCGAAACCTGGGGCGATGAGTTGTTCGGTCAGCTTCGGCGTGCCATAGGTTAGCGTCCCGGTCTTGTCAAAAATCGCCGTTCTGCACTCATCAATTTGTTCGAGTGTGACGGGACTCCTGACAATGATCGCTCGGCGGGCACAAAGGGAAATCGAGCCGATGATCGCCACGGGTATCGCGATGAGAAGCGGACAAGGCGTTGCAATTACGAGCACCGCCAAGAAACGAATGGCTTCTCCACTGATGACCCAAGCCAGGAGGGCCACCGTCAGCACCAGCGGGGTATAAATCGCCCCCAAGCGATCCCCCAGGCGCCGCAACTGCGGTCGCTTGGTTTCGGAATCGCGCATGACTTCCATGATTTTTGCGTAGCGAGAATCAGCGGCGCGCTTTGTCGTACGAATGGTCAGGGCTGACTCACCGTTAATTGCACCCGAAATCACCGTCGAGCCGCAGGTTTTGGTCATCTGAAACGGCTCGCCCGTTAGGTACGATTCGTCCATCACGCCATGCCCTTCGGTCACCACACCGTCCACAGGACAGATGTCATGCGGATAAATCACGAGCGTGTCACCTACGGCAACTTCATCGAGTGCCACCTCCACGATTTCCAACCCCCGTTTCCGGCGGGCGATCGAAGGCATCCGTTTGGCCAGCGCAGCCAGCACCGAAGAGGCACTGCGTAACGCGTACGTCTCTAGCGCTTCGCCTCCAGAGAGCATGAGGACAATAATAGAGCCAGCCAAATATTCTCCGAGCAGAATGGAGGTCAAGATTGAAATACCACCAAGCAAATCTGAACCGAAATCCCGTTTCAGGAACTTTCGAAGCAGATCATAGAGAAGCGGCGTGCCTCCGAGAACAAGCGTCACCAACAGGGGAATCTGGTAAGCCCCCACCGTGGTGTGGAAACCGAAACGTAGCAGCAGATGCAACAGGATGGCGGCGATGGAAAATGCCGCGATGGCGGTGGTCTTGTGACGCCAGACACCCGACGGCGATTTCCAGGATCCATCGGAATGTTCCAAGGTGCTCGGCATGGAAGTTCTCATCGTTCGACTTTCACCCTGGAATACTTTGGAGAGCGAACGGTACCCTCAGTGAGCATGCGATTTGGAATCTTCTCCGTAGTCTTGGAATTTTTAAGTGTATCTTGGACGCTGCTCAATCCAAGCAAACGTGTGGTTTTGTTCCCTGTCGATTTGCGTTAAGATCGAAACAGGATCATTTTCGGTCGCATCCTTTGGAAAAGGCGGATTTAATTTCCATGCGATTCCATCTGGGCTGGAAATATTTTGCAGCAAAAATTGACCCCAAGCATTCGTTACAAAAGCAAGGAACCCACATTGAAGCAATTGTGATCCAAGGAGGGTACCATTTACCCCAAGGTCTCCTATCATTGCCATTGATTGTTTCAAATCCTCGGAACTGATTCGGCCATCTTTGTCTACATCCATAGTCAGCATAACGAGATTCTGGGGAAGCATCTGTGAGTAACCCAATCCAAAAAGTTGTTGCCTTGTAAGGTCGGCAGAATAGTCTAAAACCAGGAACTCATCCCCTCGGACTCCTTTTATTTCGCCCATGGGTGGCTCTGGCTTTTTAAGATCAAAGAGGAGGGTCGGGCGTTCCCAGTAACGGAATAGACTGCAGATTTGCAACTCAGTTTTATTTCTCAATACTGCGTTTGGTTCCATTGCTGCTAGCATAAGCCTGTGCTCTCCTTAAGAAAATATACTTATTGTTGTCGAACTTCATTTACGCCCAGAGTAACAAGCTGAGTTCCCGGAAGAAGCTCTTGAGTTCCATTTGACTCATGCGTTGCGCAATAACACCCTTCTTTAGATCGTACATAGCGGGCATTGAAAAAATCTGCTCTTTGTGTAAATGCCGTATTTAATCCCTCAAGAAGGCCAGACTCTCGTATAGAAAAAGCATTATTATCAACAAAGCTTCCAGGACAAAGCTCCCCACTGCTCCCGACCGTGGTCGCCCAAGCGGTATAAGGTGGTTCATGGACGCATGATTTGGTGGAAACAACTCTGATGGCTGGATCTGTTTGAGTCTCAATAAAAGGTTCCGCATAAACCGGCAGTGTATTTCTTAACCTCGCAATGATGTTCATCGCATCCCGCATATTGCGGTCATCGAAAGCCACTTGAACACCCACGCGATCAGGAGCACGCTCAAAATACTCATAAAGAAGTCTAGGTGCGGGTCCCAATTTTCCGGTTTCAAACTCATAACCCTTCCCTCGTGGCTTTGTCATTGAATCCATCAATTCTGCACTTTCGGCCCAATGCTTTATATAGAGACGGGCTCCTGCGTCTAACGCACCTCTCATGGGTGGAGCATCCCTCAAGGCGTTGGTGCAAATAATCGTGTCAACCCCAAATTTTTTCGCTTCATGAACGAAATCGGGAAGCTTTCTCACAAGGCCTAGCTCTCCATCTCCAATTAACTTGACCACTCTGCATCCAAGATCGGCAGCTTGACGCACAACGTCAACAGTCTCTGGATAATTCAAATGGGTCTCCTTGGCTCTCCACGTATCAGCACTCGTGTAGCATCCGGTGCAGGCCACATTACAACCGACTGGGAGTCTTTGATACAGCAGCGGAATCTGAACTTCAGGTTCTTTTACGTCTTCATAACCTGGATAAAGTTTTGCAGCTAAAGGCCAGAATCGTCCCGCTAAAGCTGGATCGGCTTTCCCGTCCCTAATTTGGCGAGCATCATTGGCCACATTCGCTCGAGCAGCCGCTTCCCGGACTTCTTGTGGAATAAGCACTTCTTCGAACATTAGCTTGCGGGGTGATGAACATATCGCGCTTGGGGACAAAGTGACTTGTGATAACGGCAAGACAATCCTCCTCAATTTCAGTGACTCTGGCAAGTGGCCAAGTTCAGAACTTGGTGTTCTTCTCCTTTAGCAGAAACCCTTCGCGACTTTCTATAGTTCGATGTTCGGCACGGTTCTATCGGTAAGGACTTCTCCCCGTTTATAATATCGGCCGTGCCCTGTGCCCTTTCTAAAAAGCGATTCTCCAAGGATATTAGCATTGATTGCATCCCCTTGAATTGTCCCTTCCTCTCTCGTCTTCCCAACTACATCCCCTCCCCGAACACCTGCACCCCAGAGGACCATGGTCATTGATTGTGTCCAATGTTCTCTCCCCAGTCCCCATCGCAAGGTCTCGGCTGCTCCGTGGCCTGTTAAGTTCGGGGTTCTTCCAAACTCCGAAACAATCGCGACCAAAACTTTGTTCCTCAACCCTCGCTTGGTCAGATCGTTCATTAATGCCGACATCGCTTGATCAAAAACCGAAAGAAGTGGCGGAAGAAAGGTTTGGATTCCGTGATGGAGATCATAGTCACCATGCGTTGCTCCCACAACTCTGACACCGCTTTCGAGCAACCTGCGGGCCACAAGAAGCTGGGTGCCAAAAGGATTCATCCCATACTCTTCCCTGACAGAAAGCGGCTCTCTTTCCACATCGAATGCGTGCCGGAGCGGACCATCCAGTTTGGAATCGGCCAAGGCTTGCACCGCATCGGCCCGATCGATTGCTGGACCGGTCGGTTTATTGGGTCCTCCGTCAACCTGCCTCAAGAGTTCACGCCTTTCTCGATATCGCGGCAAATCGAGATCCGCACTAAACGGATTGCGATATTCTGAAGTGCTCCAGGGAACATAGAGTGCATTCGCATCGTGAAACTGCAAGCCAGCAAAAGGACTACCCCAAGGAGCACGCCAGGTCGGTTGATTGTAATACATGACCACATAACCAGTGTCAGGACTTCCGTTGGTTACCAAGTGTTGAGTAAAGTCGGTAAAAGGTGACGGATGGGTAGCATCCGTATGTTGGCTGTTACTGATACTTTCCGGTCGTCCGGTGAAGAACAATGCCGTGGCACGGCCGTGATCTCCATCGGTTTGAAAAATGTTCCGGTAGACCCGCATGTTCGGCGTTTCCTTCGCAAGCCTCGGCAAGTGGGTTCCGAAGTAAACACCCGGGGTAGCGGTTTTAATCCGACCCAAGGGACTCGTAACTTTTGGATCAAACGTATCAAAATGAGGTTGGCCCCCTTGCATCACAATGAAGAGGAGCGATTTCCCCGAATCGCGTCCGTCGGGGCGCAATGATCGGATATAGGTCGACTCTTCCATATCTGCCGCTTTTGCGCTTCGGAGAAAATTAGGCACAGCAAATGGGGCTGCTCCGAGCGTGGCGATCTGAAGAAAACCTCTTCGGCTTAACATTCGCCCTGGATTATGGACGTGCATGGGAGTGGGCTGATTAGTTACTATCTTGTTAGAGCGCATGGTAATTGTTTTTTATTATATCACTTCAAAAATGTTATTCAAGAGCGCTTAAGCAAAATGATATTTCCAAATTGTTAACAATTAGAAATGGGATTTCCGGAAGAGGTCCCGAGGAAATCCTAACGAACTTGTCCTGTCAGTTTCATGTTATTTGATCTAGCCAGCATCACCCCCAAAGAGCGCTACAAGCTTCTCGTATCCACGATCACCCCTCGGCCAATCGCGTGGGTGGTAACCCAGAATGTGGATGGCGTGTTGAACGCTGCCCCCTTCTCTTTTTTTAACGCCTTTTCAGCCGATCCACCGGTTGTGGGAATCGGAATCGGCAGCCATGGGCCAGGGAGAGCAAAGGATACGCGCGTCAACATCAGAGAAACAAAGCAGTTTGTTATCAATTTGGTTTCTTACGAAAATGCCAAGGCCATGAACGTCACCGCCATCGAATTCAACTATGGGGTCAATGAACTGGCACAGTCAGGGTTAACGACCCATCCTTCGACCCATGTCAAACCTCCGCGTATTGCCGAAAGCCCCGTAGCGTTGGAATGCGAATTGATGCAGATGATTGATTTGGGAAAAAGCGGATTGGTGCTCGGACGAGTTCTTGCGATGTATGTTCGCGATGACGCCATTCTCGATGCAGCCAAGTGTTACATCGACACGCCCAAGCTCGATTTGATTGGCCGTATGCATGGAACCGGTTGGTACGCACGCACATCGGATCTCTTCCAAATACCCCGAATCCCCCTCGACGAGTGGGAAAACCGGCGCTAAAGCAGGGAAATGGGGACAGGTCCAAATTGCAAATCGCCTTTGTTTATCGGCGTTTCCTAAATCAAAATCAGATTACCTTAAATTACACAAATCATAAAAAACGCCCGGAGCCACATTTTCCGCTAGGTGTTGGTCCGTCTCCAGTAGATTTCGTAAAAAATTTGGCTCTGGCGGCTGGACTCGAACCAACAACCCTCCGGTTAACAGCCGGATGCTCCACCATTGAGCTACGCCAGAACGAAAAGCGGGGAATATAACAAAGAAAGGTTTACCTTGGTGTCTCTTTTTCCTCTAAGGAGCTAAACAAAAAGCCAGATGAGAGAAGCTCCCATTTGGCTACGGACGTAAAGGGGATTGGGGGTGGATCTTATTGTAACCAACTGTGGGTGATTTGTAATTTCTGAACACCCGGATGAGATGATGACGCAAGAATTGAATAGATGACCGTTTTTCTCCCCACATGAGCATATCCGTTAATCCTGACACACCCAGGAGGTACTTCGTAGCCAAGCCCGTCCTTCAGGGAAGTGCTTCCTGATAGGTTGTTTCTTGACCACGCAAATCCCGATAGGAAGTTCGCACTGGCCATCACGTTACCTGGAAGATTGACCGAGAAAGAATCCGTGTCGGTTGTTCCGTAACGACTTGACTTTTGAATGCGATCCAGTGCCTCATAGGCAGCCGCTCGTGCGGCATACTGGCCGATACTTGAAGGGTGATTGGAAGCTAAATCGGCGAGAGCTCCCACGTGAACCGTTTTGATTGAGAGAACCAAAACACAAACCAAAGACAACAAGAGCAAAGCAAAACCAAGAACCATTCCGCGATTAGACAGACTCCCCCTGTTCACTCCCATCCCCCCCTCTTTAAGGATCACTCCAAGAACTGACCACAAGCAATGGTATCCCATCGGTAAAGTAGCTTGTATAGTTTTTCATGTAGCTTGGATCGTAGCTGACATTCCCCGCGCTGACGGTCCCGTTCTTTGCCATGATGTTGCCGGTTACGTTACCCCCATTTAAATTGAAATTCCCGGTTTCAGAGTAAACGAAACCGGTGACGTTAGGCCCCCCGGCACCGTTGTTGCTCCACGAATCTTGTCCCGCGACTCCACCTAGGATCAATGAAACTTGCCAGTTACTCCCACTCAGATTCCCATGGGTGGTCAATGTGCCCGAGCAAACAATTAAATTGTCTGGAGCGATGGCGCCAATCGTCGGGGCGCCATTGTAGGTGATGTCGCCATTCACATAGAGCTTGGCCCCGTTCGTTAGGCTTAATCCACCATGGCCATTGTTCAAGGCGAGACTGCCCGTAGAATACCAGCAGCCTGGGCCGACCAAATTAAGCCCGCTTGATCCGGTCACATTGGTGCATCCTTGAGCTGCGCACGTTGATCCAGGAACTCCGCAATCCTGCGCAATCGTAGTAACCGGAATGTCGGGAATAGGAATTTGAGGAGCTCCATACATTTTATCGCTGACATGTCCAACAATTGAATTGGCTGTGGGATCCGGAGTAACGGCCACCGGTGCCGGAGAACCGACCGGATTCGTCACCGTGATGGAAGGAGTTCCCGCGGTGACATTGTTCCGAAGATCTCCGTTTACGGTCCCTGCCGTAATCGTCCCTTTCCCCAAAATGGCGTAAGGCAAGGGAGCAGCAAGCACAGAGTAAAGAACGGTTTTCCCCTGATAAGTGGCTGCCCCATTGATCTTCACATAGCCACCTGGTACAGGGTACCCAAGCCCATCGGTCACTTGTGTGTTTGTGGCTCCTGATAAGTTGTTGACCGAATAGTAGCTTGGGCATGGGTTACAGGGAAGAAGAGCAACCGGTTCCAAGGTTGCCGCTGAAGTGACATTGTTATTTAAGACAATCGAAATAGCGGTCTGTGCTCCAACTCCATACCCCTCGTTCAACTCCAGTTGTGCGAGCGCTTCACTCACGGCCGCACGGGCCGAATATTGGGCTACCGAAGTCGTTCGATAGCTTTGTTGATTGCCAAGATTCATGATCCCAATCGAGCCAAGCGACATCATCAAAACTGAAACCACGCTCAGAATAACCAGACAAAGCCCGGTTACAAAACCCTTTGGATAGGACTTCAGTTTTCTTATCATGATCATCAGTCTCCCCTATCGCAATTTTCTCATTGCCTAATGTTAATGTATACTTGCGAGGTTAAGTTGTTGGCATTTCCATATTGATGCGCTGCCGTAAGCTTAAGGAGATACATCGAGCCCGACTGGGTCAACGAGAATCCAGCATTTGAAAGATGTCTAGCCACCGTAATGACCGGCCAGCCTCCGTTGGCCTGATAAACAGACGGATTTCCAGGAGCTCCGGGATTCCAAGCGTCGGCGTGAGATTGCACTTTTCGATAAAGCGCCTTTTCATTCGGCTGAGCTTGATCGGTGTCCAAATAATAACAAACGTATTGGTGCCAGCAAGGCATCCCCACTATTCCGCCAATCGAACTCACGCAAGCAGCAGGAGTGTAAGTACCCGCAACCGGTGCAACGATCTGCATGCGACCATTGGCATTTCTGCCTGACTCAAAAGCCACTCCCACGGTACCGCATGCTCCTCCTGATGCGCAAATGGTGATGGAAGAGGGGGCGGTTTCTTCGAGCTCCTTGGCTAACCGATAGGTTGCAGATTGCACCGCTTGCTGAAGCTCAGTGCTTGTTGAAGCCATCTGGTAATCACGCATACTCCCGAGGAGAACTCCGTAGATCCCAGTAGATAGGTATGCAAAAATAAAGAGATACACCACCATTTCAACAAGCGAAGTCCCCGAGTTGGATCGTTTGGCCCTCATCTTGAAACCCTCGTATCCAACCGAACTGCACGACTGGCATTAAAACGGCTGTAAACAAAAACCTCGATGTCCTTTGATACCGAAGCGGATAGCCGAGCCGCGTCATCTTGACCTGTGCAAGAATTGCAAGCAGAAACGGAGGTGCATGCAGCAAAGGGAGCCGCGCCACAACTTTGGAGACGCGGACTCACGGTAATCTGGTAATAATAAGAGGTTTGGGCGTTATTCCCATTGTCAGTCGATAAAACGCTGTATAGGGTCTGGGCTGTTGATAAACTCGCTGTGTCATACGATTGGTTTTCGGTATTCTCAAGGAGATATCGGGCCAATTGAACGCCGGATAAGACGTCCCGTCCCTCCGCAATGGACCTGTAGCTTGCTGGGAGCATTCCAAACAAAAAGAGAAGTCCAATAGTAAAAATCATCAGAGCGACAGGGATTTCGAGCATGCTGAAACCCAAGACTTTATTCTTTTTGCCTCTTCTCTCCCTACCCATGTACAGCCCCCTCCCCGATCTCTCTATTATCCTGAGACACAATCGCCGTGTTTTCTACTCACACGGCCTGTGTTATATTTGGGGAAAACTCTCCTTAATTATAGCATGGAGAAGAACAAGGAAACAATCGTTCGAAAGTCTCGAAAGTGTCGTCATCCCGTTCTTTCGAACTAGTCCGATCGGTCAATATGAGGCTAAGAGCGACCGCCCAAGTGCGATGTCTTCTTTCATTTTTTCCGCGAGAGCTTCAGGTGAAGCGAATGTTTCTTGATCCCGACACCACGCAACAAACTCGATTTCAACTTCTTTTCCGTACAGATTCCCCTGAAAGTCGAGGAGGTGGGCTTCCACCACGAGTCTCTCGCCACCAAACGTGGGGCACTTTCCAACACTAATCAAACCGCCAAACTTTCCCCCATCCACCTGGACCAAACCCAAATAAACACCACTTCGCGGGATGAGCTTCTCCTGCGGAATTTCCAAATTAGCGGTAGGAACTCCCAAGGCCTTGCCTCGCCCTTCACCCCGTACCACTTTGCCCTGCACGGAATAGCGGCGGCCCAAAAGTGATTCGGCTTCTCCAACGTTCCCTTCCCTTAGCAAAGTACGAATGCGGGTGCTCGAAATCGGAGCTTGGTTCACGATCTCTGGCTCCACCACCGTCACGTCGATTCCAAGTTTCTTGGCGTTCAGCAATAACGTGGACGCATTTCCTTGATGGTCCTTCCCATACCGATAATTAAATCCAATGATGACATTTTTAGGTTTCAATATTTGCGCGACAATGGTTTCCAAAAAAACCTGGGGTTCGAGATTGGACAATTCTTGGCTGAATTCATCAATGAGAAAATAATCGAGAGGAAACTTGGAAGCAAGCTTAATTTTTTCTTCAAGTATCGTGAGCAATGGAGGCACTCGAGCAGGATCCACAATCTCCAATGGATGGCGATCGAAGGTGTAAAGCAGAACTCTGGATTTCGGCGAAGATTGGTCAGCGGTGAAACGAGCTTTTTCGATTAAAGCTTGATGCCCTCGATGAAGCCCATCAAAAAAACCGAGAACCACAGCTTGGTGTTGGTGCTTCGAACGAATTTGATCGATGCCTCGAATAATTTCCATGGGTGGATCAATCGAAAATTTTCACCGGCTGAAAAAAATAAGGTTTCTTACTCCCTTCAATCCTGCCAAGAGCCACCAAGTCTTCCTCTTCATCATAAAGCTGAACCAATGGCTTTCCCACAAGAGGAGACTCCATCGGCAATCGACTTCCACGCAAGAGAAGAAGCTTTTGTTGTTCCGAAATCGACACTTTTGGAATGTGAGGAAGTGCCTTTTCTCCTCCCACCAAAATACTTTCAAGCCCACCCTCTGTTGCTTTTTTTCTCACTTCTTCAATGGTGTGGGCTTCGGAGAGACCAAACGGAGTGCTTTCGAGCCGAACAAGAAATGAAAGATGGGCGCCGGAGCCTAACGCCTCTCCCAAGTCACGCGCAAGCGCGCGCATGTACATCCCAGGGCCTGACCAGACATCCAAGATCGCTTTGGGAAATACACCTGGGAAAAATTCACGGAACACAATCCGGTCAATTCTAACCTTTCTGGGAGTCAGTGGAACAACAACGCCAGCGCGTTCCCATTCATACGATCGCTTGCCTTGATGGCGAATTGCGGAGACTTGTGGAGGAATCTGCTCCACTTCCCCCATGAATTGAGGAAGCAATGCTTCGATTCTTTCCTGCGTCACCTGCGATGCATCTTTTTTCTCAATCAAGTTCCCTTGAGCATCCTGAGTGCTTGTGACGGCTCCAAAGGTTATTTCGCCTCGATAAGTTTTTTTGGCTTCTTCAAGGTATTCAAAGAGACGAGTGGCCTTCCCGATGGCCAAAGGAAGAATTCCTGAGGCGCCAGGGTCGAGGGTGCCCCCATGACCAATGCGCCGCACCTTGAAAATTTTTCGCGCTTCATCCACCAGATCGTGGGAAGTCATTCCAGGGGGTTTAATGATGTTGAGGAAACCGAAAGTGTTCTTCAAAGTAAAGCTCGGAGCTCCGTCACGATTTTTTTCTCCGCTTCTTTCAGATCTCCGCTTAGTTGACAACCTGCTGCTTGAAGATGTCCCCCTCCTCCGAAAAGAGCCGCAATTTTATTGACCGGGAGACGATCGCGACTTCGCAGACTTACCTTGATTTTTCCATCCCCCATTTGCCGAAGCAAGGCAAATGCCTGAACATCGCGCAACATGTCGAGTTGTTCAACCATCTTGTCTGCCGTATCCTCAGGCGCTCCGGCCATTTCAAAATCTTTACGAGACAGAACGCTCCAAGCCAGTTTTCCTCCCAGATCAACTTGCAAATTGTTAAACAATTGTCCAAGCAGCTTGACGTACGGAATACTCTGGGTCGAATAAAGCTGACGTGCAATCACGCCATTCTTCGCCCCTTTGCCAAGAAGCTCAGCCGCCATGCGCAAGGTTGCCGGCGTGACATTCGGATAGCGAAAGGCCCCCGTGTCGGCCATCATGGACGTGAGTAAACAGGTGGCTATCGGCTCATTGATCTCCCACTTTAAGCAGGTTAAGAGCTGATAAACTATTTCTCCTGTTGAAGCGGCTTCTGGGGTAACCAGATTCAGCTTTCCGAATTGATCGTTATCAGGGTGGTGATCGATGTTGATGACTAAATCTGATATTTTTCGCCAGAGATCTCTATTTCCGTGGAAAAGAATCTTAGATGAACCCGTATCCACGACCAGTAAAGCGTCAAAGCTTCGAGCTGGAATTTCGTATACAATCTTTGAGACTTCGGGCAAAAACAAGAGACTCCCGGGAATTGGTTCCGGTGAAAAAAGTGTGGGTTCTTTTCCTTGTTGTTTTAAGGCCAACCCAAGCGCCAGCATGCACCCAATTGAATCTCCATCGGGGGAAGCCGTCGTGATAAAAAACTGATTTCGACTGGCTAAGACTTCCCCAACTTCTTCAAAAAGCCCCAAATTAACTGGCATTGTTATGCGATTCCTTGGTTTTGATTTCATTCATGATTCGGAAAATGCGATCCACATGTTCAATCGAGTCATCTCGCATGAACGTGATTTCAGGAGTGTACCGAAGGCGAATCCGCTGTCCAATCTGAGCTCGAACAAAACCAGAAGCTTTTTGAAGCACCTGGAAAGTTTCTTCTTGCTCGTCTCTGGAGCCAAGAATGCTCACAAAAATCTTCGCGTGTCGAAAATCAGGGGAGAGCTGGGCTTCAGTCACGGTGACAAAGCCAATCCGCGGATCCTTCATTTCCTCTTTGAGCACCACACTGGTTTCGCGCAAAAGCTGACGCTGGACCCTTTCCAGCCTTGTGGATGTCATGACGAATCTTACCCTTCAGACTTTCCGGCTAGCGTGGTGTGTTTGACTTCTTCGATGACATAAGCCTCGAAAACGTCACCCACTTTGACATCGTTAAATTTCTCGATAGCCATCCCGCATTCAAAGCCAGCAATCACCTCGCGGACATCATCCTTGAAGCGCTTAAGCGAAGCGATCTTCCCTTCATAAACAACCGCACCATCTCGAAGAACGCGTACTTCCGCATCCCGAATAATCTTGCCATCCGTGACTTTGCACCCCGCAATCACGCCGACCTTGCTAATCTTAAAGGTTTGGAGAATCTCGGCTCGACCCGACACCGCCTCACGGTACATCGGTTTCCGCATTCCAACCATGGCCTGAGTAATATCTTCGATCGCCTGGTAAATGATTCGATAAAATCGAAGATCCACTTTTTCTCGCTCGGCTATATTCTTAATGTGTGGCTCTGGTCGAATGTTGAACCCGATAATGATGGCATTCGAAGCGGCCGCTAGCATCACGTCCGATTCGGTAATGGTTCCCACACCGGTGTGAATCACTCGAATTCGAATTTCATCTGTAGTTAATCGCTCTAAGGCATCTTTTAGCGCTTCAACCGAACCTTGGCCGTCTGCTTTCATGATCAAATTGAGATCTTTGATTTCCCCTTCCTTAATTTGTTGGTAGAGATCATCCAGGGTAACCCGTTTCAAGGAAGCTAACGTTTGTTCGCGACTGTGAAGTGCACGCGCCTCTGCAATTTGGCGTGCCACTTTGTCATCCACCACGACTTGCAAAGAATCGCCTGCCTCTGGAACATCATTTAACCCGATGATTTCCACAGGGAAGGAAGGGGGGGCTTCTTCGATCCGCTCTCCCCGATCATTAATGAAAGCACGAATCTTTCCATAGGTGTTGCCGGCAACAAAAGCATCTCCAATGCGAAATGTCCCTTCTTGAATGAGCGCTGTCGCCACAGGGCCTTTTCCACGATCGAGTTTTGCTTCAATGATGGTGCCTCTAGCCATCTTGTCTGGATTTGCTTTTACTTCTGCCAAATCAGCCACCAACAAGATCATTTCCAAGAGCTCTTCAATTCCGGTTTTTTGTTTGGCGGAAACCGGAACAAAAACCGTGGTTCCACCCCATTCTTCCGGAATCAATCCATGGTCGCTTAGCTGCTGTTTAACACGATCCACATTCGAGTTCGGTTTATCCACCTTATTGATTGCAATCACAATAGGAACATTGGCAGCACGTGCATGATCAATGGCTTCCAACGTTTGTGGCATCACCCCGTCATCAGCCGCCACAACAAGAATGGCCACGTCAGTAATTTTGGTTCCACGAGCACGCATGGCGGTGAAGGCTTCATGACCCGGCGTATCGAGAAACGTAATCTTTCGTCCGTTCAGTTCCACTTGATAAGCGCCGATTCGCTGGGTGATTCCCCCTTCTTCGCTTGCAGTAACGTTGGTTCGCCTGATTGCATCTAAGAGGCTTGTCTTTCCATGATCCACGTGCCCCATGACCGTTACAACCGGCGGTCTCGGCTTGAGCTTTGCTGGATCCTCGGCTTTCTCTTCAAGCTGACTTTCAAGTTCGAGGGGATCGACCACGTCTAACTCGAAGCCGAAGCCAAGAGCAATTTTCTTGGCAGACTCCTCATCCAAACGCTGGTTAATCGTCATCATCATCCCTTTTTGCATGAGGAGTTTGATCAACTCGTTTGGAGTCTTGTTGACTTTAGGGGCTAACTCACCCAAGGTCACTGGAAAACTCACTTGCACTTTCGATAAAGGAAGGAGCTCGGCAGGTGGAGCTTCTTCGGTTACCACGGCAACCCTAACTGCTTCTTCTTTGGCCTTATCAACCTTCGGCGGTTCAGTTTTGCTTTTCCCTTTTGGGGGAGCCACCGAAACCGGAGGCGGAATTTCTCGCTTCGGGGGAGCCGGGGGAGGGGATGCTTTGGGTTCAACAACAGGGGGTTCGACTTTGGTAGGGGTCGCTTTGACCGGAGTTTCCAAAGAAGCCATCGCCTTTGCTTTTGTTTCGGCCGCCGACTCTTGAGAGACTCCGACACTCCCCGTGATTTCCTTCGGTGGCGGTGGTGGAGTATGGGTTTCTTCTGCTGCTACTTTTCCCTTTGGTGCTATCTTGGCGGAAAGTTCTTTTGAAAGGAGTTCGTCTTGGTTGACTTTCTTCAGTGCTTCTTCTCGGGCTTGCGATTCCTTTTCAAGGGTTTCTTTCAAAGCGGCTTCTCGAGCGGCTTCCTCGGCCATCCGTTTCAAAACATCGGACTTTTTAATGACCTCAACGCGCGGAGACTTCTTTTCATCCCCGGAATCAACGCTCTCTTTCTTCCGAAGGGTAGCGCTTGGCTCCTTGACTTTCGTTGAAGCCTTCGGCTTCGCAGCTTTAGGGACCGCGATCTTTTTCTTCGGCTCGGCTTCTTTAACGGCTTTTTCTTTCTCTTTTTCCTTAGCTATGGGCTTAGCCTTGGGTTTGGCATCAGAATCTTTCTTTTTCGTTATTTTTCCTGCTCCTCGTTTTTCAGCCATTCTTTTTCCCTTTCAAAGACATTCCAAAATTCGCTTGGAAGCGAAACTTTCAAAACTTTCTCTAACGTCTTCCTCTTTTTCGCCATTTGGATGCAAGCCGCATTCCGACACAAGTAAGCGCTCCGTCCTTCACCTTTGCCTTCAAAGACAAAAACGTTTCCACCCTTCTCTCGGATAACCCGTATCAGCTGGTCTCGGCCTAGCAACTTGCGACAACTGACACAGCGCCGCTCTTTTATGGCTTCACGCTCCGTGAGGAATTCTCACCTCCTGCGAAGACTCACTCTTGATGTCAATTCGCCATCCGGTGAGCTTCACTGCAAGACGCGCATTTTGTCCTTCACGACCAATCGCTAAGGAAAGCTGCTGTTCGGGTACCAAAACCGTGGCCGAATGTTCTGCTTCATCAATCACCACTTTGGAAACCCTCGCTGGGCTCAAAGCCTTGGTAATAAATTGAGCCGGATCATCATTCCACGGTATGATGTCAATCTTTTCTCCGCGAAGTTCATCCACAACGGCCTGGACACGCTGCCCGCGCGATCCAACGCAAGCTCCAACCGCGTCAACTCGCGGGTCGCGAGACCAGACGGCAATCTTCGATCGATACCCAGGTTCGCGAGCTGTGGCTCGAAGTTCAACAATGTTCGATCCAATCTCTGGAACTTCCAATTCAAATAGTCTCTTCAAGAAATTCGGATGCGCTCGACTCACAAAGATTTGGGGTCCCTTGGATGTTTTTCGAACATCCATCACGTACACCTTGACCCGTTGTCCGGGTCGCAGGTGATCGCGTTGAACCTGTTCGCTCGGGGGCAAATAGCCTTCGGTTCTTCCCAAATCGATGAACAAGCTCTTCCCTTCGTAACGGTGGACCATTCCGGTCACAATGTCATTAATTCGAGACGAAAACTCGTTATAAACCAAATCGCGCTCCGCTTCACGAAGCTTTTGGGCAATCACTTGCTTCGCAGACTGTGCGGCAATTCGCCCGAAACCCGGGGGAGTCACCTCAATCTTCAGCTCATCCCCTTCCCCAACTTCTTCTGCGAGTTTCTTCGCTTCTTTAAGGGAAATCTCGGTGGCATCATCTTCCACCTTCTTCACCACGGTCTTCTTGGTGAAAACGGCAACCTCGCCCGTTTTTCGGTCGAGGGTCACCTCAATTTTAGCCAAACTGGTTGGGCTCAGGAAATCG
This sequence comes from Candidatus Melainabacteria bacterium, assembly GCA_013286945.1. Taxonomy (GTDB): domain Bacteria; phylum Vulcanimicrobiota; class JABDET01; order JABDET01; family JABDET01; genus JABDET01. The sequence goes on along the minus strand of JABDET010000031.1, from coordinate 4,104 downwards.
CGCCGGTAAGCAGCGGCAAGGCCTGATTCAATGAATTCCAAAACCTGTTCAAAAGGAAGGTTTTTTTCTCTGGCAATCTGACTTAGTGCTTCAACGAGTTCATTTTTCATAGCAACCTTCCTTTCTCTTGGAGTCCTCGACTCATAACCTCGAGGGAATAACGGCCCGGTATAAGATCTAAAGCATCCAGCTCCTGCTCAATGGCACGACTAACCTTTTGGCAGTCCTGGATGCCTGTTCCGCCTTCCCGATGAATAACCACTTGTAAAACAGAGCGTTTCCCGACACTTTTATATTCAACTTTGACCAGAGTTACTCCTATCGAGGTGGCGACCTTTTCTGCAAGCTCGCTGATTTTTTCGAGTAACGCCTTCATTAAATATCACTCCTTTAACTTCTTCCAGGAGGTTAATCATTTGCACTTCAACATTCGGGCATTTTTTCCTTGGAAAACAGGTCAGGGAAAGGAATTCTCGGTAGATCCCGAATACGTCATTCAAAAGCCATGACAGCATCTCCCAATCAGCCCACCGAACACCACGCACTCAAAGCAGGGCTTGAGGGGGTCGTTGCAGGGGTTTCGAAGATTTGCAAGGTTGATGGTGAGAAAGGGGAGCTTTTTTACTGGGGATACAACATCCACGATCTGGCCCAGGGAGCTACCTTTGAAGAAACCGTTTATTTACTTTTACACGGAGAACTTCCCAAACAACCCGAACTTCTAAGCTTTTCTCGAACGCTTAACCAGAAGACTTTCCTTAGCCCTCAAATAAAAAGCTTCCTCAAAAATTTCCCGAAACAGGCTTCCCCCATGGCTGCCCTACGAACCGCCGTGTCAGGACTCGGGATGTTTGACATACGCTCAGAAGAAAAAAAACCGCTTGAAAAAGACTCGGCGATTGTTCGCGATCGCGCTCTTTTTCTTGTCGGACAAGTCTCTTCACTGGTAGCTGGATTCGAGCAATTGCGAAAAAATCAGGAATGCATCGATCCAAAACCTGAATTCAATCACGCTGAAAACTTTCTTTACATGATGAGCGGAAAAAAACCAAATGAGCTTCAATCCAAAGCCTTTAACATTGCCCTTGTCTTACATGCCGATCACGAGCTGAACGCTTCCACCTTCGCAGCTCGTGTAACGGCCGCTACTTTAGCTGATATTTACTCCGCGGCCACCAGTGCCATCGGGGCACTCGAAGGTCCGCTTCACGGGGGAGCCAACGAAGCGGTCATGAAGCTCCTTCTCGAAATCAAAACGTTAGAAAATACCGAGAAAGTCATCACCTCTCGACTTGCTGAACACCGAAAAATTCCCGGCTTTGGGCATCGTGTTTATCATGCGGAAGATCCACGTGCCACGCATCTGCGGCAAATGGCTAAAGAGTTGGGCGAGAGTCTAGGAAATCACCTGTGGTATGACATGTTAAAAAAAATCGAAGAAATCATGTGGCGTGAAAAGAAGATTTATTCCAATGTCGATTGTTACTCCGCGGCGGTGTACCACTTGCTTGGAATTCCGACTGACCTCTTTACACCCATTTTTGCCGTGAGCCGAATGGCCGGATGGATGGCCCATGTCCTTGAGCAATACAGTGACAACCGATTGATTCGGCCACGCGCAGAATACATCGGACCCGAAAACCGCACTTTTGTCCCCTTAGACAAGCGATAATTCATGAAGCGATAGATCTGCATGCGCGAATTTTGGATTTATCGATGGATCCAAAATTCGCGTCACGTTAAGGCGAGTCGGTATCAGGCAAAGAGCCCCTCCCCTAACTTTCAGTACATAACAGGTCATTCCTGACTTTTCAGCAATAACCTGTTATAGTGTAAATGTGAGCACCCAGTCTTTTTTCGAACCTTCTAAACCCCGCATGATTAGATAATAAACTCGGTTCATCGGGTCCAAAAATTTGATTCCTCGAGAGATCAAATTTTTGGTCGAAAGAAATCTCCGATTTTGGAAAAAGTCAGCTTCGGATAGCAGCCCACTCAAGCTTTCAGTATATAACAGGTTATTCTTGACATTTATAAAATAACCTGTTATAGTATAAATGTGAGCACCCAGTCTTTTGCTAAAACTTTCTCAGCACTCGGAGTCAAAGCGCGTACACGGAAGCGGACCATCCTGTGTGTCCATTGCAGAGAGCCATTCACGGCACGATCGGGAAAAGCGAAGTATTGCTCAAGGAGCTGCTTTAACAAAGCTTCGTATCTCCTGAAAAAAGATGTCATCTACGGAAGACTTGTCAACATTCATGAGCGAATTAAGGACCTGATTGGTTACCATCGGGAAATCGATCCTAAGCTCATAAAAATCTCTGACCTCTTCGATCTTATAGAAATCGAACTCAAATTTCACCGGAGGTAATCGTGCAAGCGGGGTATGCGAACCTTTAGCCGAATACTCTTTTCATGAACGAAGCAGTCATTTTAAGCGCTTGCCGCATCCCCACAGGGAAATTTGGTGGTTATCTCCGCGAATATTCTGCGGTAGAGCTTGGCGCTTTCGCGATTCGTGAAGCGGTAAAGCGCGCCGGTATTGCAGCGGATACGATTGATGAAGTCATCATGGGCAATGTCATTTCCGCCGGACTCGGGCAGGCGCCTGCACGCCAAGCAGCGATCCGCGGTGGACTTTCCCCCAAGGTCAACGCACTCACCATCAATAAGGTTTGCGGATCGGGGTTGAAAGCCGTAGCACTTGCGGCCCAAGGAATCAGAGCTGGCGATTTGCATCTGGCGGTAGGCGGTGGGATGGAATCAATGACCAATGCCCCTTACCTTGTCGAGAAAGCTCGTTGGGGGGCACGTCTTGGAAACACTCGACTTATCGACACCATCATTCAGGATGGGCTTTGGTGCTCCATCGAAAACATCCACATGGGGGAAACGGCTGAACTTGTCGCGGATAAGTACAAATTTTCTCGCAAAGAACAGGATGAGTTTGCGCTTCGAAGTCACTTAAAAGCAGTGAAAGCCACCAAGGAAGGAAAATTCAAGGAAGAGATTTTTCCGGTTAACGGCATCGAAAACGACGAACCTCCTCGTGAAGACACCTCCTTGGATGCGTTAAACGAACTCAAACCTTCATTCCGCGAAAATGGAACGGTTACTCCTGGGAATGCGCCAGGACTCAACGATGGTGCAAGCGCTCTGGTCATCGCGTCTTCGGAAAAAGCAAAAGAGCTCGGAAAAAAACCGATGGCGAAGATTCTTGGTTATCAATCCTCCGGTATTGAACCGAAGTGGGTCATGATGGCGCCGGTGGATGCCGTCCTAAAACTTCTTCTAAAGCTTCAAATGAGAATTGATGACTTTGATCTCATTGAACTCAACGAAGCCTTCAGCGTCCAGGCACTAGCCGTTATGCGAGAGCTCAAAATGAATCCAGACAAAGTGAATGTACATGGTGGAGCCGTTGCGCTTGGGCACCCAATCGGGGCCAGTGGCGCTCGAATCTTGACGACCCTGCTCTACGCCCTAAAAAGTCATCGCAAACGATTTGGCTTGGCTGCACTCTGCCTTGGGGGAGGCAACGCGATCGCTCTTGCTGTGGAGCAGATTTAAAAGGGGAAATTTACCTCTTCACAAACATTCTAGAACAGAGGAGCGCTCATGAAACAGAATCTGATGTCAAAAACACGGGGAAGTGCCTGGAAGCCCATTCTCATCGGGTGCGGTGTGGTTGTTTTTCTCGGACTTGTCACTTTTGCTGTTCTGGGATTTTTCGGCTATCGAGCGTATAAGAGTCGTGTGGCCACCAATCCACTCGATGCAGAATTAAAAGCTCGAGAAATCATGTACTATGCGATTCCAGGGGGATCAAAAGGAATTTTTTCTTTGGATCTTTCAAAGGACATGGGAATGAAAATGGCCGTGGTTCAAAGTGTGACAACATCCCCTGCCGTTATTCTTGTGGTAGCCAAAGTTCCTGAGTCAATGGGGAAAGATGCAAGCAAAACTATCGAAGAGCAATTTCAAAACTCCACGAAAGATGACAAACATATGGTGGTTCAAAAATCTTATATTCAAAAGGGAACCCTTTGTGGTGAACAAACCAATTTACTTTTTAAGGAAGGGACCATGGAATCACACGGG
>JABDET010000030.1 GCA_013286945.1 Candidatus Melainabacteria bacterium | reverse complement strand
GAGATTCCCGTTTCTTTATTAACGACGAGTTTCCAGACATGGGGGGCTGTCGCTCACCGTTATCGTTGGGGGGAGTCGCGGGCTCTCTGCATCTTTATGTCGAAGATGTCGACACGCTATTTAGTCGGGCGGTTTCTGCTGGAGCGAAGGTCCAGATGCCAGTCATGGATATGTTCTGGGGGGATCGTTTTGGAAAGGTCATTGATCCGTTTGGCCATGAGTGGAGCATGAGCACTCACATCGAAGATCTCACACAGGAAGAAGTGACAAAAAGAGCCGAGATCTTTTTTTCCCACACCGCAAGAAAGTAAATGAATTCAGGCAAGTATCCGTAGGACGTCCCCGAAAGGGGAACGAATTCATCCAGCGGTCACAGGATGTGAAAAAACCGCTGGATTCTACTGTATTTATAGCATACAGAAGAGAGCTAGGAAAGCCTGGCTCTTTTTATTTGGAAAATCGCCGCAAAAACAAGCGTTCAAAGGAGTTTTCTTCAAAATCTTCGAAAACTTTACACCCCATGGACTATAGCAAAAGCTTAAATCTTCCGCAAACGGAGTTCCCGATGAAAGCAAGTCTTCCACTTCGGGAGCCCCAGATGTTGAAGTTTTGGGAAGAAAACAAGATTTACGAACTCGTTCAAGAAAAATCCAAAGGCAAACCGAAAAAGATTCTTCATGATGGGCCCCCTTATTCCAACGGGAGAATTCATCTGGGCCAAACCTTCAACAAGATATTGAAAGATGTGGTGGTCAAGTTTTGGACCCTGATCGGCTTTGACTCGCCGTATGTTCCCGGGTGGGACACGCACGGCCTCCCCAATGAGCTTGAGGCGATCAAAACCTTCAAGATCAATCGAAAAGCAATCGAACCGATCGAGTTGCGAAAGAAGTGTCGCGAGTCCGCCCTGTACTATGTGGACATCCAACGAGAACAATTTAAGCGCTTAGGGATTCGAGCCGATTGGGATCACCCTTATTTGACCTTGGACCCCACGTATGAAGCAACGATTGTGGAAACGTTTGGTGCCATGGCTGAAAAAGGAAACATTTACCGTGGGAAAAAATCGGTGTACTGGTGCTACACCTGTGAAACTTCATTGGCTGAAGCCGAGATCGAGTACAAGGAGAAGCGTTCTCCTTCAGTCTACGTCAAGTTTCCGCTTAAAGAGGGGAAACTCCTGAAAACTTTGCGCGAAGGGGTGAACCTGGGGCTTGAAGCGTTCAAGAAGAGTCCCGCCCCAGACCGAACCCTCGAACATTTCGAACAAGCAAAGGCTATTCTCGAGAGAAGAACTCCCGATGTGTTGATCTGGACCACCACGCCGTGGACATTGCCTGGGAATGTGGCGATTGCGCTTCACCCCGACGAGGAATACTGCTTAGCACTTAGCTCTGATGGCCAACTCTATTTCTTGGCCGAAAAGTTGATTCCCAGCGTGGAGAAAACGACAGGAATAAAACTTTACGTGATTACCGGACTCCGAGGGAGCGATGCCGTGCAAGACTCCGTGGCATCCCATCCGTTCTTGGCACGCGATTCGGTCCTCATCACGCAAGATTACGTCACGATGGAAGATGGGACTGGTTGTGTTCACACGGCCCCAGGCCATGGACAAGAAGACTTTGAAGCATCTAAGACCCATCATTTGCCTGTTTTGGTTCCCGTGAATGCTCAAGGCGTTCTTACCGACGAAGCGGGCCCCTTTGCGGGCTTAAAAGTTGAAGAAGCCAATGTGAAGATTCCGGAGTACTTAAAGGAAAAGGGACTGTTGTTGCATTCCGGATTCATCGAGCATTCGTATCCCCATTGCTGGCGGTGCAGAAATCCGGTCATTTTTCGCGCGACCGAACAATGGTTTGTGGCTGTGGATACCCATGGACTAAGGCAAAAAGCCATTCAGGTGCTCCCTCAGATCCAATGGCATCCTTCCTGGGGCCTAGAGCGGATGCAGAAAACCATTGAAGCTCGCCCGGATTGGTGTATTTCCCGCCAGCGGACTTGGGGAGTTCCACTTCCTGTATTTTATTGTGAAGCGTGTGAAAAGCCGGTCTACACCAAAGAGGTTATCCACGCGGTGAAAACGCTCTTCTTAAAAGAAGGAGCAGACAGCTGGTATGTCCATGCAGCCAAGGACATTCTTCCTCCTGGATTTGCCTGTCCGCATTGCGGCTCGAAAAAAGACTTTCGAAAAGAAATGGATATCTTTGATGTTTGGTTCGAATCCGGAGTAAGTCACTTGGCCGTTCTCGGAACACGTCCGTCCCTAGGCTGGCCGGCTCAGTTGTATCTTGAGGGGCCCGACCAATATCGCGGGTGGTTTCAGGTGAGCTTGTTGACAGCCATTTCGGTCAAAGGTGAATCCCCATACAAAGAAATCCTCACCCATGGCTGGACCCTGGATCTTGAAGGGAGAGCCATGCACAAGTCTCTCGGGAATGTCATTGATCCCATGGATGTTTTGAAGGAGTACGGGGCAGATATTCTTCGACTTTTCTTTTCGTCTGTTGAGTTTAAAAACGAGATTCGGATTGGAGACAAAGCGCTAAAAGACATCGGCGAGGCTTACCGGAAGATTCGAAACACGTGCCGCTTCCTTCTAGGAAACTTGTACGATTTTCATCCTGAAAATGAGCAAGTGCCTTATCATGAAATGCTGGAAATCGATCGATGGGCACTGATGCGCCTTTCGGCACTCACGGAAAGGGTCTTCGAGTTCTATGAAGAGTACGATTTCCATTTGGTTTATCACCATTTGCTCAATTTTTGTGTTGGAGAGATGAGCTCGATTTATCTCGACATCATAAAGGATCGGCTCTACACGTTTGTTGCCAATTCGAAGGAAAGACGATCGGCTCAAACGGCGCTTCACCAGATCTTGCTGACTTTAGCTCGAGTCCTTTCACCGATTTTGAGCTTCACGGCTGAAGAAATATGGCAAGCGATGCCTCCATCGTTTAGGACAAGCATTAGTGTTCAACTTGTGGAATGGCCTATACTTCCTAAGGAATATCTAGGAGATCCATTGTTCCGAGATCGCTGGGACAAGCTCCTTGCTTTACGAGAAATCATTTATGCTGAGCTTGAAAAAGCACGACAAGATAACCTGATCAAGCAGTCGCTTGAAGCTGATGTGGTATTGTCTCTTCCCAAGGAAGAGTGTCAAACGTGGAGCAAGGATCTCGACCTCTTGAAACAACTGTGCATGGTGGCCAAGCTTGAACTTAAGCCTTTGCCCGGTTCGGACAAGGGAGCCAACGTGGAAGTGAAGCGTACGAGCGGACAGAAATGCGTCCGATGTTGGCAATATTATGACACGCTTTCCCAAAAAGAGCCTTACGTTGGAATTTGCAATCGGTGTTTTCAGGTGCTTGAAAGAACCTTGAAGGTGTAATGCGTCGATTGTTTTTTCTTTTCCCGATGCTTGTGATTGTTTTTCTTGATCAAGCCACAAAACATTGGTGTGCCATTCACCTCGAGCAAAACATCGCGACACCCTTCTTGGACCATGTGGGTTACCTCACCTTGATGCATAATACTCGAGGAGCTTTCAGCCTCTTTCCCCTTCCCATTGCTTTGTTTGTGGGGATAACCTCAATCTTGCTCTTGGGCCTTCTTTGGTTTGTTCTGGCTGCAGATCATTCTTATCGCACTCAAATTCTAGCAGGGCTCATTTTGGGTGGAGGCCTTGGAAATTTGCTGGATCGTATCCGACTTGGTTACGTGGTCGATTTTCTTGATTTTCGCTACTGGCCTGTTTTTAATTTGGCCGATTCTGCAGTTTCTGTTGGAATGATTCTCGTCATCTTGTTGTTGTTGCGAAAGCCGTCAGCGGCTTCATAGATCCCGTTTCACATCAACAAGGGAGCCGGCAATCATGTCATGCAAAGCTTGCTTCTTTTCCGTGAAACCAGCCATGATGTATCCAACAAGGCACGTGAGTGAGGAAATGAACTTTGCGAAATAACGCCCAGTCGCTTTTCCAAAGGAAATTCGATTTCCTGCCAAGTCTGTCACCTTAATACCCAGAAGCATTTTGCCGAGAGTTGCTTGGTAATAGGAGCTTTCCATTAAGGCAAAGTAAAGCCAGCATCCCACGATTTGAATGACACCGACGAGAATTTGTCCTGCGAGGATCATGGAGAAGTCCATGGGATTCATCCCGCCGGAACGGATGGCGTGAATCCTCGTGATCGCAGAGATCGGAAATGAAATGATCATTCCCACGATAAACAGTAAAATCCCATCAATGAATACGGCAGCAAATCTACGCCAAAAGCCAGCGTATTGAAAGGCGGCGACCCCCGAAGGGGACGAGATTTCCTCGATGCGTTGGGGCGGACCGCCGTCTGTGGACTTTCGTACCATCGATTCGCCGCACTTGTGGCAATATCGAAAATCAGGCGGATTTTCATGTCCGCATTTGTCACACTTCACGTTAGATAGTATCGGTTGCAAGGAATGGTTTGCTTAAGAGGGAAAATCCGGATGGTCAAGGAAATTTTTGTTCCAAATGCATCAGATTCTCTTCCGAATCCCTCCATTCCACTGGGGTACACATTCTTGGGGTGGATTTGCAGTCTACAGCTATGGCTTAATGCTAAGCATTGCTTTTGCTGTTTCCCTTTGGATTACGGTACTCCGCGGTAAAGCGCGAGGAGTCTCCACAGAAGCATCAACCGACCTGGCTGTCGCTGTGATTATTGCTGGCGTCATCGGCTCAAGACTTCTTTTCGTTCTTGAAGAGTGGAATGATTATTCAGGTAATGCTTGGAGCATCTTCAACATTCGTGAGGGGGGATTGAGTCTCCACGGTGGCCTCATTCTCGGTTTGCTCGTGGGCTGGTGGGTAGCCCGCAGACATAAGATTGATTTTTGGAAAGGAGCAGATATTCTTGCTCCCGGCATCGCGATCGGAATGGGGATTGGTCGCATTGGTTGTTTCTTGAACGGCTGTTGTGTTGGGATTCCGACAACACTTCCTTGGGGTGTGGTGTTTAAAGACTCTCCTCTTTATTTTGGTCCACGTCACCCCACACAGCTTTATGAGATGATCCTTGATTTCTTGATTGCAGGTGTTCTCATGCTCGGATTCAAGAATTCGAGGCCAGGGACTACGTTTCTTTGGTTTTGCATTTTAACCGGGATCTCGCGATTTGGTATTGAATTTTTGCGAGCCGACGCCATTTGGGTCGGACCACTTTCTTTTGTTCAAATTCTTTGCCTCCTGATTATTGGAGTGGCGACCTACTTTCTTTTGAAACGCGGAGAATCACCTCGGTCTGTTCCAATTTTGGCGAAGGACGCTAAGCGGGCTTAGAATCTTTCGTCGAAGAATACCAATGCCAACCAATAAGATTCCTCCGTTGTCATCCCCTGAGCGGCTCGATGTGTACCTCAGTAAAGTTTTTCAACTCACACGGGCCAAGGTGCAGAACCTCCTCCGAGATCAGCAGGTTCTCTTAAATGGAAACGTTGTTGAAAAAGCGGGGACAAAGGTTCGAGGAGGAGAGCACCTTGAGCTTTCTGTCCCTCCCCCCAAACCCTCAGGACTTCGTGCGGAAAACATCCCTCTTGAGATTCTTTATGAAGACAAGGCTCTCTTGGTAATCAACAAGCCGCCAGGCCTTGTGGTTCATCCCGCGGCAGGACACTGGGAGGGGACCTTAGTGAACGCGCTCCTTTTTCATTTCAAAAAGCTTTCCGGATTGGATCCAACAAGACCCGGAATCGTTCATCGACTCGATAAAGACACGAGCGGAATTCTCATCATTGCCAAACAAGACGAGGCCCATGAAGGCTTGAGCCGGCAATTCAAAGATCGACAAGTTGAAAAAGTTTATCAAGTTTTGGTTCACGGAAAAGTGATCCCAAAGAAAGGAACCATTGACAAGCCGATTGGCCGACATCCCAAACATCGAAAGAAAATGGGGATTGTTTCTTCTGGCCGTTTCGCGATTACGCAATACGAGGTTCTCGAGCATTTTAAGGAATACTCACTTCTTCAGTGTAGAATTGAGACAGGGCGCACGCATCAGATCCGCGTGCACTTGTCAAGCTTAGGTCATCCGGTGGTCGGTGATTCGGTGTATGGGAAAGAAGACAGAAAGCTTGGGGCCACTCGGCAACTTCTTCATGCTTGGAAAGTGAAGTTTAAACATCCATTAACCGAAGAAGTCTTAGCCTTCAAAGCGCCTCTTCCGCTAGATTTTAAAGAAGCCTTGGAAAAATTACAAACTTCCTAATGGATGGATGCCGCAGATTTTAGAGAATCCAGATTAAGAATTTCAATTTTGCTTCGCTGGATGCGAATGTATCCAAGTTGCTCGAAGTTTTTAAGAGCTCGACTCACGTTTTCTCGGTTAGCTCCAATAAGAGAAGCCAGTTCTTTGTGCGTGAGCTCTATCGAATGGTTTTGGTGCATTTCGACAAGTTTCTTGGCAAGTCGCCCTGGGATCGATAAGAAAGCCATGTCTGCTAATTGAGTGTTTGACTTTCGAAGACGTTGAGACAGGCTTTTCATGATCCCGAAAGAAACCGTGGGAACTTGTTCAATGACCTTTTTGAAACTTTCTTGCGTGAGGATGAGGATCTCGGTTTTTTCGAGGGTTTCAATCGTGGCCGAGTGGGGTTCGCCATCGATGAGTGACATCTCTCCAACGCACTCGTAAGGGTGGAGAATCGCCAAGGCAAGTTCCTTTCCATCTTCAAAATGGTGAACCACTTTTACAGAGCCTTGAAGTAAAACAAACAATCCACGGGAAGGATCCTCTTGTCGCACGATGACGCTGTATGGTGCGTAACTGCGGCGAATGGCGTGAAGCGAAACAGCTTCGAGCTCCGAAAGGGTGCAGCACTTAAAAATTTCAGTGCTTTTCAAGATTTCTTCAGGCTGCATTGAAGTTTGTCTTCTCCCTGGGTGGGCAATCGCCTTCCTAAAGCTTTTTTGAGGGAGCCAACTTCGCTGAGATGAGCCAAGCTGAAGTGTAAAAGAGTAAAGCCACCAAGGTCAACGCTCGGATTCCCCAAGAGAGTGAAGTGGCTTCCATTGCCCCTCCCACCACGGCCCCAATCAAGTTTGACCCAAAAGCTACGGAAGGGTTTTTTCGACGAGAAAATTCATTGGCAAAGACAATGCCTGCGAAGAAAATGGGGATGACCACAAGGAATGTTCCAAGGAATGCGCGAGACGTGAACGAGAGTTCGTTCAGGATGCTTCGTGGAAAGAGGAACCAGCCAATCAAAGAGCAAGCAAGCAACAAGAAGGCTAAATTCGTAAAGTTTTTGTTGCTCCGAAACACCACGTAATTTGAGAGCAGAATCATGACGAAAATCCCAGCAAATACGAACAGGTTGACAATCCAGGTTGAACCAAAGAGCAAGGAAAGCTCTGCCATGGCCTTGGTTTCCACGAGCAAGAATCCTCCCCCAAGAAAAAGCATGGGCCAGTCCAGTGGCAAGATTTCGCTGGAAGTTTGTCGTCTCATGACCCAAGCGGTCGTCAAACCCCCCAAGATCACGATCAGGCACAAAGAGAGGTAGTAGACGAAGGGTTGCCCACTTGGATTCGAATACAGAAACGGCCAATCATCGGTAGCAGGCCGTATCGTGCTCCGCTTGTAATACGAATCAAGAAGAGGGAGTTGGAGCGCTTGCAGTTTTTTCGTGACCTCCTCATGTTTGACATGAGGTCCGAAAATAAAGAAAACGGCTCCACCAATTCGGGTGCAAACGGGTGGAGTTCCTGTAGCAAGTTCGATGTCTCGATAGATCCTTTCACCCAACCAAACCCGATCCACATCCCAGAACGATACCAACATGATTCCCTGGGGAGAAAGAAGTTTCCAACCATTTCGAATTCCTTCTACTGTGTAGATGTAGTTGTCCAAGCGAATGGAGGAAAGGGATGACAAGGCGGTGTGAGAATCAAGAATGCTAAAAATAATGATGTCGAAGTGGTCTTTGGTTCGGCGTAGGAATGAGCGAAGATCCGTGTTCACCAAGTGAACATTTTTATTTTGATACGGATGCTCAGGATGCATTTCCTTGCCGAGACTTAATATTTCTGGGTCAATCTCGACTGCGGTAATGTTGGTGGCGCCGTGTCTCGTCGCGGCAGCCGCATCGTTTCCCGTCCCTGCACCTCCAATGAGCACTGAGCCAAGTGGCTCTTGAATGTTTTGCAGTTCGTACGGGAAATCATATTGTCTTTTCCATTGTTCCCACTCTTCCGGGTTTGGGGGATTCTTTGGAACACTGGATAGATCAAGCATGCGTTGGTGAACATCGTGATTCACCTCAAGCCAATAAGAGCGTGCTCGGGGGTCTTCTCGAAGCGGGAACACGCTAATCTTGTAATACGGTGACCAACGCGTGACGATCCCTTCCGAATGGTCGTGAAGAAAAACCAACGGAGTCATCAAGAACAGCAAGACGATTGGATACAAAAAGGGTCGGGTCAGATTTCTTGAAAGCTTTGCAAGGATGACGAGCAGGATGCTTCCCCCAGTAAGCCACAAGCATGGTGCGGTGTGGAGGTAAGACAATAATCCAAAGAGCAATACACCAGCAAGGCTTCCGAGAATGTCGATCGTGTACATGTGAAGAGGTAGCCCTTCCTTAAGTTTCTGCCCAATCAATTGCCCAAGGCCAACAAACGAAAAAGCACACGCAAGGAGAAGCACGAAAATAGGAACAAGGTTGGTGATCGAAATCATCAAAACTTGTGGGGATGAAGATTGAAAAATGCGGTTCCAGATGTCTAAGTTGGCGTCGGGAAAAATGAGATGACTCCAACCCAGGACCTCGGCGTTCACGATAAGAAAAGCAAGCAGAGTAAATCCCCACAAGCTTGCCGTAAAGAATGACCGAGAACTATTGGAGAGCAAGCATCCAAGACCCAAGCCAATGAAAACCGCAAGGAGCGGAAAATTCTTGAAATAAGCCATGACCGGAATTTCGGAGGCCACCCATCGTATGACGAGTAACTCAAGAAACAGTGCTGTGCAACTGGCGAGGAATAAGGAAAGTTTCGGGCTTGATTCGTTCACATCCGGGATTTCTAATCGCAAGCTAAAGATCCCTGGGAGCGGTTTTTGAGATCATTCATGCAAAAGGGAAACGACCCACTCTGTCTAAAGGATAATCTCTCGTGTTCGCGCCCATGTGGCTCAGCTGGTGAGTCCATTCAGCGATTTTGCCACTATCAATCGCAAAACAGGATGTTTTGCACCACTTCAGGAAAGGATTTCCTCTAAGGGAAACCTGGGTTTCCCTTAGAGAAGGATAGGATATCCGTGCCCATGTAGCTCAGCTGGTAGAGCACGTCCTTGGTAAGGACGAGGTCGCCGGTTCAAACCCGGCCGTGGGCTCCACATCCGTGTGGAGGACGATGTCGATGCGACGTTAAAACAAAATTATCCGGAACATCGTGTTCCGGGGTCCCGTTAGGAGGCTTCCCACACCATCCGTGGGAGTTGGAAACGAGAATCGTCCGGTCATCCGTGACCGGGGCCCGTCAGGCTACCCATGAAAAATTTGTCCCGTCAATACCTTAACGTAAATGACTCAACCTGGCCTAAATTTGAATGACGGGGCGGCACAGCTCGGGTGATAGGACATCACCCGAGGCTTTCATAAAGGAGTCCAATGCAATTCCTGATCATTGCTTATGATGGAAAAGACAGTGAGGCTCTCAAGAGAAGGCTTTCCGCTCGCGAGAACCACATAAAACTGTCGAGCCTAATGAGAGACCGAGGGGAACTATTGTACGGCGTGGCGATACTCAATGAAGATCGGAAAATGGTTGGCTCCGTTCTCATTGCAGAGTTCCCTTCCAGGAAAGAGTTAGATACTTGGCTTGAAAGGGAACCCTATGTTACGGGTAAAGTGTGGGACAAAATCGAAATCCTTCCATGTCAAATAGGGCCAAGCTTCGTTAACACATAGCGGGTATCAGTTTTGCGGCCGTAGCTCAATGGATAGAGCAGGGGACTCCTAAGCCCAAGGCTGGAGGTTCGATTCCTCTCGGCCGCGCCAATTTTTCCCTATAGAAATCACATTGAAAATTGGAGCGGATGAGAGGATCGAACGGAATTTTCCGCAAAAAAATCAGTCCAGTGAACTGATTTTTTGGAAAAATGAAGAAATTTATCAAAAATTTCGAAAATGACAGGAAAATTCCGCGACCGACTGAGTAAATTTTAATCTTAAGGAAGACTAAAATTTACGAAGGAGACCGATTCCTCTCGGCCGCGCCAAGTTTTTACTTGAGGTGCAGGGGAGCTGTCAAGCCGATGTGGGTTTATCCAGGTCGAATGAGTCGCTTGGGCGTGACGTATTGTTCATGATAAGTTTACAAATAAGCCTAATTTGTAAAAGGATTTCGTTATGCCTTCCTGAAGCCTTCGTGACAATGTGACACGTTCTGGTTTATTTAAAAATGATTTTTTAGAAAGGGAGAGTGTAACGTGAATGTTTTGAGCAAGCTACTGGGAGTATTTGGGATGTCAGGAAGCAAAGGTTCGTCCGGTTTGGATCTAGCGGTTTTTAACGACTTGAAGGCGCTGTTATCAGAAGGTCCTGCAGCAGAAACTCCTGATGGGACTCGTTTTGCCCAGGACGTCTATCGCCAAGCTTCTCCAGCCGAACGAATGGAAGATAGCCGACGGACGCGCCAGCAACTGTGGGACGAACCTGTAGAGGAAAGTAGAGATGCATCTTCGCTTTACCGAGCACAAACAGGCTAATTCGAACAAAAGTCCAGAGAACTTTGTTTTCAGTCCCATTAATCCTAACCCCCCTTGACTTAGGCTGAAAATTGTTGTTATGATGTAAACTCGCAATCGGCATTTGCTGCCGCGCTGTTCTGAAGCGCAAAAAGAGGGAAAGAGGTGTTGGCATGATCCAAGCAGTCACTCCGCTATTAACCAGCATAGCGAACTCCGGAACGCCAGGAGAACTCGTAGAGGCCATTCATGGCCAGTACCAGTGCAGCCAAGTGGTGCAAAATGCGAGAAGATTTCTTGAGAGTGAAGGCTCCGATGAACTGGTGGAAATGGGAAGAGAAACCTTGGCCGATCTTAGCGATCTCCACGGCGCGCTTTGCTCCTCCCTCACGCGATTTTGGCGGCAAACGTCGGTAAATGGGAACGAAACCATCCCTAATCGCTTGGCAGAAATCAATGGAAGCAAGTCAAGCTATGGACTTAGTGATGAGGAAGTTTTGGTCTTCAACTACGCGAGAACACGTGGGAACGGAATGACATTCCTTGGGAAATACCAGCCCTTCAAACAGCCCGCCGCATCCTTGGCAGAAGTCGGGGTAATTCCCGAAGGGAAAGTTATTCGAGCGGAAAGCGCAGCGTATCAATTGGTGTCCCGTTCCTCCACAACAAAAGGAGTGGAAGAGGTCATTAATATGCTAGCCAAGCTGATCATGGCCATTGTTCCGATGGTTCTTAACGGTCCAGGAGGATCGGTCATTTCAGCGGCAACGACGAATTATTTTTTACCCTTCGTTGCCACGTCGGGCAGGGAGGGTTACGATTCTGGGTATAGCTATGATCAACAAGCAAGCCATCACCGCATGGATTTCGCAACCGATCTTTCCCACCTCGAAGATTTGCTCAGCCGACTTACTGCCGGAGGGGAAACAAGGGTGGACATCGTGGCCCAAGGTCAATTTACCGAGCTCGTCAAGTTTCGGACCAAAGAAGGAAGGGAGGGGTATTGTCCGCTCTCTCAACAGAATGGCACCGCTACTCCCGCAAGTGCAATCCCCTCACTCGAATCGGGCCGGGTGATCGATTCTCTCGTCCACATGCCGGAACATCTCATGGTGGAAGAAAAGGAGCCGAGTCCCTAGCGCCCTAATCAACAGCGCGGAGGGCGGTGGTGAGCTTCTGGAGCGATTCGCGGGCATCGCCAAACAGCATCTGGGTCTTCGGGTCATAAAAGAGTTCGTTTTCGATTCCGGCAAATCCAGGATTCATGCTACGCTTTAAGACAATCACTTTAGCGGCTTTGTCGACATCCAAGATCGGCATCCCATAAATCGGGCTGCTCTTTGAGGCGCGAGCAGCGGGGTTGACCACATCGTTGGCTCCAATGACAAGAACCACATCGGTTCGAGGAAGTTCTGGGTTAATCTCTTCCATTTCAACCAACTGCGAATACGGCACATTGGCTTCAGCTAAGAGAACATTCATGTGGCCTGGCATCCGACCCGCGACTGGATGAATCGCGTATTTAACATCGATCCCCCGTTTTTCCAAAGCGTCTGCGAGTTGACGAACTTGATGCTGAGCTTGAGCCACCGCCAATCCATATCCTGGAACAATCACGACATTCTGTGCATAAGCCAGAAGAATGGCTGCATCGTCCATGGAGATGTCTCGAATGCTTCCTTTGACCGATCCATCCCCTCCAGTTTTCCCGTCGGTTTGCGCGGAAGCTCCAAAGGCTCCAAACAAGACATTGATCAATGATCGATTCATCGCTTTGCACATGAGCTGAGTCAGCAGTGTTCCCGAAGCTCCCACCAGGGTTCCGCTGATGATAAGAAGATAGTTGCTGAGAACAAATCCGGCAATGGCAACGGAGAGGCCGGTGTACGAGTTTAAGAGAGAAATCACGACTGGCATGTCGGCTCCTCCAATCGGAACCACAAGAACGATTCCAAGAAAAAGTGCTGAGGCCGCGAACCAGGCAAAGAATATCGGGTCAGGATTTCCCGAGAGAATGTAGGCGCCAAGTCCGAAACAATCCAGAAGAAAAAGTGCGGTCAAGATCTTTAAGAGGGGATTTGCCGAAGCGCGTGCACTCAAAAGCCCTTGCAATTTTCCAAAGGCCACCAAACTTCCGGAAAAGGTCACACATCCGATCAAGGTTCCGACTAGCATTGCGAGTTCTGCATAGAAGGCCAACCCATGCGTGGCCGCATGATGGAGAAACTCCGATGCTTCCACAAGCGCCGCGGCTCCGCCCCCCATGCCATTGAAGATGGCGACCGCTTGTGGCATGTCGGTCATTTTGACCCGGTAGGCCAACAGGGCGCCAATGACACTTCCGATCGCAATGCCAGCAAGGATAAGATTGTAGCTCAAGATTTGTTTGTCGGTGAGTGTCACAATGATGGCAAGAAGCATGGCCGACGCCGCCAGCTGATTACCCGAACGGGCTGTGGCTGGAGAACTGAGTCGCTTAATCCCCAAAATGAACAAGAGGGCCGCCGCAAGATAAACGAGCTGAATGAAAGGAAAGGGGTGACTAGTTGGCATGTTTCTCTTTGGGAGGTGGTGCTTTTTTCTTAAACATTTGAAGCATCCGATCGGTGACCGCAAAGCCTCCGACTACATTGATGGCGCCAAAAATGACCGCAAGGAAACCAATCACACTTCGTAGCGGGGAATCGGCAGAACCTGCAACAAGCATTGCACCCACGATCACGATTCCATGAATCGCGTTCGTCCCTGACATCAAGGGGGTATGCAGAGTGGTGGGAACCTTCGAAATCATTTCGAAGCCCACGAACGCTGCCAAGAAAAAAATGTAGGCCGCTAAGAGAAATTCACCACTCATATTGCTTCCACACTTTCCCCAAGGACCAGTTTCTTCACCGCTTTGTTCTTAATTTCCCCGGCATGGGTAATGCACATTTCAGCGGTGATCTCATCTGACCAATCAAGCGCTATTTTTTGGTCACGAATGAGGTGAGTAAGAAAGCTATACATGTTTCGCGAATACATTTGACTTGCGTGGAAGGGAACCAAAGCTGGAATGTTTTGGAAACCGAAAATCGTGACGCCGTGTTTCGTGACTTCTTTCCCTGGCTCGGTTAACGCGCAATTGCCCCCCATTTCGGAAGCCAGATCAACAATCACCGAGCCTGGCTTCATGGCCTTCACCATCTCTTCGGTGATCAGGCAAGGAGCAGGCTTCCCTGGAATCAGGGCCGTGGTGATGATGACATCTGACTCGGAAGCTTTTTTGTGAAGCACCTCCATCTCTTTTTTATAGAACTCTTCGGAAAGTTCTTTGGCGTAACCACCCTTATCTTCCGCTTGCGTCTTATCGACCTTCATATCAACTTCAACAAATTTTGCACCAAGGCTTTCGACTTGTTCTTTCACCACAGGACGGGTGTCAAAGGCTTCTACAACAGCGCCGAGTCGTCGTGCGGTTGCTATGGCTTGAAGACCAGCCACACCGGCGCCAATCACGAAGACACGTGCAGGGGCGATGGTGCCAGCGGCGGTCATGAGCATCGGGAAAAATTTCGGAGAAGCATTAGCGGCCAGGAGGACCGCCTTGTATCCTGCTACGGTGCTCATTGATGAAAGGGCATCGAGCTTTTGTGCGCGTGTAATGCGAGGAACAGCATCCATGCTGAAGCTCGTGACCTTCTGATTCAAGAGTCGTTTGACGAGATCGCTGTTGGTCATGGGCTGAAGAAATGCCACCAGATACGATCCTTCGTGCAAAAGCTCAACTTCGTGTTTGCCGAGCTTTTCATTGAAGATTGGTTTTTGAACCTTGACCACGAGATCAGCTTCAGCAAACAGTGCTGTCGCATCAGGAACGATCTTGGCACCTGCGTCTTGGTAGACGCTGTCCATAAAGAAGGCTCCTTCGCCTGCACCCGATTCAACAAGAACTTCAAGTCCTGATTTTGTAAGTTGCTTGACCGTTTCGGGGATCAAGGCCACCCGTGTTTCGGCAAACATGATTTCCTTGGGGACCCCAATTTTCACGAACGGCTCCTTCGACAATGGTTTTCGGACTGAGTGTTCGCGTTTGAAACAGATGAATCCTCGAAGATTTCAGTACGACTTGGACAAACTCGAGCCTTGAAGTGGCTTCAGCAAAATCTCCGCCCCTTTAACCTTCGCAAAGAGAGGCTCTGGAACAGCAGGTGGGGTCGCCTCGAGTGCACTGATCTTCACGAGGCCTATTGCAAACGGCCGGTTCTGGGAAACCAAAGAGCTGAATGTCACTTTTCCTACTTCGGCTCCGCTTTGCACGATAGGAGCCCCGCTTGGGATCGCGTCGCTTCCATTGAAAGAAAGAAGGAGCAATTTTCGATTGACGTGTCCCTGATGAAAGATTCGTTGAAGGACTTCAGCTCCAAGAAAGCACCCTTTCCCAAAATTCAAGAACTCATCCAATCCAACTTCTTGAGGGAAAGTGTTTTCATCCATTTCTCGACCTAACTTCGGAATGGCGGATTCGGCTTGAATCGTTTCGTAAACTTCCTTGTCGACAGTGGCGCGGCTGTCCTTAATTAAGCTCAGGAACTCTATTTCAAACTCTTTCCTCACCCAAACTCTGTACTCTTTGAAGTCTCGTCGCGCCACGGAGAGTGCAAAGCTTCGACCATCCTGTTGCCAGCTGCATTGATTCGCAGAAGGGGGCTCTTCACTCAGAAGCCGCTTCAGCCAATGGGTTGCCTCAGGACCCAAGAACGAAAACGAGCGGTATTGTCTTCCACGTTCGATAATCTGGGCTTCTAAGCCAATGAGATATTGATGGAGGTGCTTCAGGAGAACTGGAAGTACAAAAGCTTCAACATCCAAGATGAACGTATGGTCATCCAGGTTGGCCACATAGGCATCGGCGAGAATTTTTCCTTTCAGGTTAGGAAAAATTCCGTAAAGGATGTTTCCTATTGGAAAATCTTTGATTAAGTCTTGAGTGAAAAGCCCTTGCAGAAATGTGGCGCGATCTTTTCCGCCGATTTCGATTACGGCTCGATCCTCTTGCGGAACAATGCACCATTCATTTTGGCAAAGGAGGAGTGATTCTTGCGAGGTCATAGCTAGAGTTTCTCTTGACGGAGGCTGAACCCACTTAACCGAGGCTGATCCATTCCTTTATGAAGTCCAAGAACATTAAAGGCATTTCCCATCCCCTCAGGATGGAAGAGAAATTTCATCGCCAGGTGTTCTTTCAGTTCGTCGAGATTCAAATCTTTTTTCCGGAAGATGGGCATCCGCTCGGCTACCCCGAGCCCCAAGAGGAAATTTCCTTGTGTCGAATAGCCGGTAACCGAAAATCCTTCCTTTTTTGCCAGCCGAGCCAAGATGGAAAAATCGATGTCTGAGGTCCAATCCCCTTCACCCAGTTGCAAGGTGAAGACGTCAGTTAAGCGATGATTTTTGAAGCCACGCAAGGTTCCTTGGGGATAACGATCGCTTCGAAGCTCTTTGCCGGGTCCGCCATAATCGAGCACGAGAACGAATCCTCGTTGCAAGCTGGAAGAAACGGTTCGGATCCATGATTGCATTTCAAGGTTGATTTCAGCAAAGCAGCCATCTTGCAAGTCGAGATGGTTTGTTTCGATGAAGTGAAGGACAGCAGGAGAAGGGGGAAGCTCGATGATTTCGAATTTTTCTCCCTGTTCTCCAATGAAAATCTCGCGATACTCGGTGTCGCGTTTCACAATCAAATGAATGGGGAGTGCGTCAAGGAATTCATTGGCGAGAATGCATCCGGGCAAATTGGGGATTTTCCTTGCAAGCTCAGGGCTAAACGGTGGCAAAAAGGTGACGTTGTTCAGGGCCCCGGGAAGCTCGTTTTCAAACCGTTCTTGGAAGTGCTTGATCGATTCGGGAAAATCGCTGATTCCATAAGACAAACGTCCAAAGAGTCGGGGGGACTCCTCAGCAAGGCACTTGAGAATATCGAGGGCCAGCTGACCGCTTCCCCCTCCAAATTCAATCAACAAGAAAGGATCAGGGTGACCCAATTGCTCATCCATTTCCATGATTTGCCGGGCGACCGCCTCGCCGAAAGCGCGGTGAACAAGGGGGCTTGTGATAAAGTCCCCTTCTTTTCCAGGAGCCTTGCGTGCGTAGTAGGTGCGGTTGTTTTCGGCCATCCATTCGCTAAAGGAAAGGAGCCGATCCGGGTTTGACATGCTTAAAATCTTCGTTTTTGATGAAAAGGAAACCTCCTGTTTTGAAGGGAATGGCAAGGAATAAGCGCAGGCCATTCAAGGCCCCAAAGGGGGACTGGATTGAAAATCTACACGAAAGCTGGAGACAAGGGAGATACCGGGCTCGTGGGGGGAAAACGGGTTTCCAAGGGTTCTCTCCGCATTGAAACATACGGGGACGTGGATGAGTTGAACGCAGTCTTGGGTGTGGCTTCGAGTTTGCTCACCTCTACGGATGAAGACATTCGCGAAATTCTCTTAAAGATTCAAGAAAAACTCTTTGTGGCTGGTGCGGATTTGGCCACCCCTCCGGATTACCAGGGAAAGCGATCTATTCCCCGCATTGCAGAAACCGAAGTGCAGCTCCTCGAGCAATGGATTGACCAATTTGATGCGAAACTTCCGAGTTTAGCTAACTTCATCTTGCCTTCAGGAACGACTGCCGGTTCAGTGCTCCATCTTGCTCGAACGGTCTGCCGACGCGCAGAACGGGTAGTGGTGCGCCTTTCCAAAGAAGAGTTAGTGGGTGAAGAAGTGATCAAATATTTGAATCGACTGTCAGATTTATTGTTTGTCTTGGCACGAACCGTCAACGCGCGGGAAGGTCTTCCTGAGATCCCCTGGGTTACAAGAAAAGAATAAGAACGGAATTTAAGATCATTTCTTAATTTTCAAGAGCTCTGGATTGGCTGACATGACGCCTAATAGATTTTTTTCCCGTTCCGAATAGATGATGGCTACTGGTTTGCCGACTGGAATGGGGACCGAGTTTCGCGCTTGGACCTGAACAACATCGCCATCCTGAAAGGTGAGCGTGTAAACCGTGTCTCGAAAGTAGGGGTTTCCAGAGGCTTCAACATTGGTCACGATCCCAATCTTGGTTACGCGATGGTCGGGATGAAGAAAAGGGACAACAAATAGACTAAGCACAAAAAGTCCCACAAGGGCGTATATCCCATACAGGATCGATCTTTGAAGCAATTTTCGTTTTGGGATACTAGGCATGCTTTTTGATTTGGACATAGATGGCCTTAATCCTATGCCGGCTGACCTGCGAAGACCTCTCTCTTAAGCTTTTCGTAGACGGCAGGCATCACTCTAGCTACTTCCCTCTCACCCGTGATGTCATAGCCAGACACTGCGGAAGGTTGATTAATAAACTGGCGCACGGTTTGAACCTTACGTGCGAATTGGGGGAATTTTTGGATAAGGTAATCTGAGATGTTTTCTTCCATGGTGAGGACGTGTGTTGCTTCTTCCATGTGTTCAAATCGGAGTCGCGTATAGTTTTTTGTCAGAATCATAGTTCCCGCAGAAGAAGCGCGAATTAGGCCATCTAGGTTTTCCTCCGCTGCCATCGCTTTCAAGAGTCCCTCCGCCGGAAGACTTCGATAGGCATGGAAGTCACAAACAAAGCGAACACGAACGGGTTGTGGATTGCCGATTTTCGGCACAGCTGAAACGGTGGACATGGTCGCTCCTTCAAGTCAAGTTTCCTGATATTTCGGAGAATCCACTTAGTGTAGCACAAGTTTGGAACGGGTTCAATAGCTTTGGGGTTAATTTCTTGTTGCCAACATGTTAACTCCTTTCTGGGTAATAAGGACACGAATTCATTGGCTCTGAAAAGGAGCGAGGGAGGTAACCCGCACTCGCGACCCCTTCAGGGTCAATGGTCAGAAGGAAACTTGAGCGCTTCAGGGCTTGTCCAGGCACGCGTCATGATTGTCGACATTCCGTAACAGGATCTTGCCCGATCCAAAGTACATCCAGGTAAGGCGATATTGCTTGTTGACATGCCCCTCAAAAATCTTTCCTCCGGTACCCTCGACCTTATGAGTCTTCAAAGAAGGGTGTTTCGGATTTGTCGCAAGAAGTTCTAATATTTTAATGAGTTGAGTGAAAACTTGGTCAGGGAGCTTATTCTCTTGAGCGATGAAAAAATCTGTTTTAATAAGTATAAATGGTTTCAATGAGAGCGGTTCGAATGGGATTTTCGACGACGGCTTTTCATTTCGGTAGTCATCGAGTCAATATTTTTGTACTCGGTAACTCGTCCAGCCTTGATGTCTTCATCAGTCCTTTTTTCCCCTTCTTGCCAGCGTCGAGTCCAGAAATAAAGTTGTGATGCCGGAACCTGTGACATTGGAATGAGAAGCGTCGTGCCGTCGTCTTTGATTTCGTAGGCAAATTGTTTTACACCGGAGGGAATGCATTCAGAAGGGAGCGTGATTTGATTCTTGTCCCTGAGTTGGAGTGGTTTTTGAGCTTTCGTTTGTTTGTAGATCATGACATTTTAAGTATAGCACAAATTGGAAAGTTGTCAAGTTGGAGTTTCTGAAAGTTGGAAAATGCCCTTTTGCGGATTTGAGTGGGTCTGGCGTTTGACTACGACAGGGTGATTCGCGTTCCAGTCTTTCCTTGGAGAGCATCGAGAAGGTGCTCAGGGGTTGTAATCAAGGCTTCTTTGCCCCCCCGTTTCAGGAAAGTGATTGCCGCTTGGATCTTGGGTCCCATGCTTCCCCGAGGGAATTCCCCTTCACGCAAATACTCCTCGGCTTCGGCTAGTGACAAATGGTTTAAATAGGTTTGATCTTTTTTGCGGTAGTGGAGTGCCACCTGATCCTCGCCAGTTGTAATGATGAGAGTATCCGCGGAGATTTTTGCGGCAAGAAGGCCTGACGCTAGATCTTTGTCAACCACCGCCTCCACTCCCTGATAACCTTCGGCGGCCTTCATCACCGGAACCCCGCCACCCCCACAAGCGATTACAAGAACTCCGTCTTTCACGAGAAGCTTGATGGCATCTGTTTCCAGAATTTCTTCGGGAATAGGGGAGGAGACAAGGCGTCGCCATCGTCCTTTCTCATCTTGTCCGATGGCCCACCCATCCTGTTTCTGATGGACCTCGATTTGTTCTTTGGTGTAAAAGGGGCCAATCGGTTTTGACGGATTCTGGAAAGCGGGGTCTTTCGGATCCACGACAATTTGTGTCACAACACTGACCACCGGTATGTCTTTGTTTAAGCGGTGAAGAAGTTTTCGAAGGACATTCTGAAACATGTAGCCCATTCCCCCTTGGGTATCGGCTACGCAAATATCCAAGGGCAATGGATAGGTTTCTTTTCGACTAAGCGCGACACGCAGAAGAGCGCTTCCCACTTGAGGGCCATTCCCATGGGTCATGACGATCTTCCATCCTTTGGAAACGAGAACCGCAATCGGGTTCAGAAATTCTTCGCAATTGGTGAATTGTTCTTGGATGGTCCCTTTTTGACCCTCGAGGACAATGGCATTTCCGCCGATGGCGATGACCGCAAAACGAGGTTCTAACCCATCACCCATAGGGGACTAGTAACGAGTGCTTAAGGGGAAAGCTTCGCAAAAACTCTTGACTTCTTTTTGAATTTTCTTCCGGAGTTCCAAATTCTGGAGATTCCGAAGTACATCCCCAACCCAGTGAGCAATTTTTTCCATCTCTTTTTCTTTCATTCCTCGAGAGGTGACCGAAGGGGTTCCGATTCGCACACCGCTGGCTATCGAAGGGGGTTTCGGGTCAAACGGGATCGCATTCTTGTTGACTGTTATTCCGGCTTCACCCAGAGCATTTTCCGCATCTTTTCCAGTGATTCCCATTGAGCCGACGTCAACCACCAAAAGATGATTGTCGGTTCCACCCGAGACGAGCCTGAAGCCTTGGCTATTTAAGGACTGCGCAAGGTGTTTTGCATTCTTGACGATTTGTTCTTGGTAGACCTTAAAGGCTGGCGATTGTGCTTCTTTCAGTGCCACGGCTTTTGCTGAGATGACGTGCATAAGGGGTCCCCCTTGCATGTAGGGGAAAACCGTCTTGTTGATTTTCTGCGCGTAGTCCGCTTTGCAGAACACCATTCCGCCACGAGGACCCCGCAAGGTTTTGTGGGTGGTGGTGGTGACAAAGTCAGAAAAAGGGACCGGATTAGGGTGAATTCCCGCCGCCACGAGTCCAGCAAAGTGGGCCATATCAATCATGAGATAAGCCCCCACTTCCTTCGCGATTTCTTGAAAGGGTTTTGGATCGATAAACCGCGGATAGGCGGAATGCCCGGCAACGATCATCTTGGGTTTGTGTTCTTTCGCAAGAGCGCGAACTTCATCAAAGTCGATTCGTTCATCTTCTTTTCGAACGCCATAAGCTACAACGTGAAAGAATTTTCCTGAAAAATTCACAGGGCTTCCGTGAGTTAAATGTCCGCCACAGGGAAGACTCATTCCCATGATGGTGCTTCCGATCTCTAAAACCGAAAGATAAGCCGCCATGTTCGCTTGTGCGCCGGAATGGGGTTGGACATTCACGTGTTCTCCGCCAAAAATGGCTTTTGCACGATCCATGGCCAGCTGTTCCACCTTATCCATGTATTCACAGCCACCATAATAACGCTTCCCCGGGTAGCCTTCCGCATATTTGTTGGTCATGATGGAGCCTTGGGCTTCAAGGACTGCTTTGCTCACCCAGTTTTCCGAGGCAATGAGTTCAATGCCTTGGCTTTGGCGGTCAAGTTCTCCTTGGATGGCTTCCGCAATCTCTGGATCGGTGTCTTTTAAAGTTTCCCATTCAATGTTTGCGATCATGCCAATATATTTCGGTTTGATCACAAGCAGGTTCCTGCTTTTCCCCATTCCGGTGGAAGAGAATCTTGTGTGAAATAGCCCCCTTATGCTATACTAAAGGCTGAAGAAATGCCATACATCGGTCAAAAACTTCAGCAGCCCTTACGAATAACCGCTTATACGGTTGAGGGGAAGCCTATCGGCTATTTTACCTCTTTTGAGGTTTCTCCTCAGGGACTTTACATCCAAGGAGACATCCCCGCTTTTTTCGAAGCACTGCGCCTTGTTGATTCCCCATTGGTCATTCTCGATATTCATGAGGCTCGAAAGCGAGCCATTCGCGCCACGGCTAGAGCTAATTTGTTTGGGACAATCCCGACAGGTCCTAAAGCCAAGACTTTCTTGAGATTTGTTCGGCTGGGTGGGGAACACAAGCGGCGATTTTACAAGATACTTTACGGCGATTACTGGTGAAGCGTTCTTCCCACCGCTTCTGCGATTCGGCGCAACTCCTCAACCAATTCAGCAAACATTTTCGGTGTCAGGGATTGAGGCCCGTCCGATAAGGCTTTTTCGGGTTTGGGGTGAACCTCAATCAAGAGGCCATCGGCTCCAGCGGCTACCCCAGCTTTCGCCAAGCTTCCAACCAAATCGCGTTGTCCGGCTGCATGACTTGGGTCAATCACGATGGGAAGATGCGTTAGTTTTTTCGCCACAGCAATGGCTGAGATGTCAAGTGTATTTCGAGTGTACTTTTCAAAGGTTCGGATCCCCCGCTCACACAAAATGATTTGGGTGTTTCCGTTGGAAGCGATGTATTCGGCCGCCATGAAAAGCTCTTCAAGGGTGCTCATCATCCCACGCTTCAACAAGACAGGTTTTCTCGCTTTCCCCACTTCTGCGAGCAAGGAAAAGTTTTGCATGTTGCGTGCCCCGATCTGAAGAATATCCGTGTGCTTTTCAACAAGCTCTACATCATTGGGGCTTAAGACCTCCGTGATGACGTACAGGCCAAATTCCTTTCCGACCTCCTTCAGGATCTCAAGTCCTTCTTTTCCAAGCCCCTGAAAGCTGTAGGGGGAAG
>JABDET010000029.1 GCA_013286945.1 Candidatus Melainabacteria bacterium | reverse complement strand
AATGCTCACCCCGATTCCAATGTAGATGGCTGACATCGGAGAAACATAGCCAGCTGCAGGGGTGATGGCGACTAACCCCGCAACCGCTCCTGTGGCAAGCCCAAAAATGGTGGGGGTTCCGTTTCGGGACCATTCGAGGATCGTCCACATAAGCCCGGCAGCGGCCGCTGCCGTGTTTGTGGCTACAAAAGCAGAAACAGCAATCCCATTAGCGGCAAGTGCACTTCCCGCATTAAACCCAAACCAGCCAAACCACAAAAGCCCTGCACCCAATACCGTAAAAGGAAGATTGTGTGGGGGCATCGGTTCATTGCTATACCCTTCTCGTCTTCCAATCACCAAGGCGGTAATCAAAGCAGCAATTCCAGCATTGATGTGAACCACAGTTCCACCAGCGAAGTCTAAGACTCCCAGGTTGTGAAGCCATCCACCAATTCCCCAAACCCAATGAGCAATGGGATCATACACGAGGGTGATCCATAAAAGCGTAAAAATCAAGAATCCCGAAAACTTAATCCGTTCTGCAAAGGATCCAATGATGAGCGCAGGAGTGATCACCGCGAACATCATCTGGAATGCCATATAAAGTTGGTGCGGAATCGTGGGGGCATAAGGGGCGTAAGGGGTAAGGCCGACTCCTTTTAAACCCGCCCACTCAAGACCTCCAATCATTCCGTTCTTGTCAGGACCAAAAGCCAGGCTGTAGCCAAAAACAATCCATTGCAAGCTCACCAAGCACAAGATAATAAAACATTGCATTAACGTTGAAAGAACATTTTTTCTTCGCACCATTCCACCGTAGAAAAAAGCGAGGGCAGGGGTCATCAAACAAACAAGGGCGGTGGAGATCAAAATCCAGGTCGTGTCCCCGGAGTTAATCATGCGCGAGGGTTCATCAAAAGTTTATTTGTTTCCTTCCAGGAGGAACACGCGACCAAACGAATATCGAATTGATTGCCAAATTGTTCGTCAATTCGAAAAAGCCATGGATTTTTCACATCACTTTAGTCAATCGAAGCCTGCCTTTGGCGGGCCTGGAATTCCCCCGCGCTGGAGCCCGAGCGCCAAGGATGGGGTGGGCACTGCCTATTCAACCTCGAGTCATGTTTGGTACACGGTCTTCCGTGGCATCTTAAGCGAAATTTATTACCCCACCATTGATCGGCCGCAAATTCGCGATCTTCAATACCTGATCGGAGACAATCAAACGTTTGTGCACGAAGAAAAGCGCCACCTCCAATCTCAAACCGAAGCGTTGTCTCCGCATTCTTTAGGCTTTCGAATTACGAACATCGATCCAGACGGCCGCTACAAGATTGTAAAAGAAATTCTCGGCAATCCCCACCAAAATTCTCTCCTCATTTCGACAAAGATTCTTGGAGAGAAAGATTTTCTAAAGAAGTTACATCTTTATGTGTTGCTCGCTCCCCATTTGCAATCGACCGGCTGGGGAAATAATGGCTACTTTACTTCTGTCGCAGGAAAAAAAATCTTAGTGGCTTGTAAAGATGACGCATGGCTTGCTTTGGCAGCCACCATTCCCTTTACCCAAGGTTCTTGCGGCTATGTTGGTGCCAGCGACGGCTGGACCGATCTGATGGATAACCATAGAATGGATTGGGAGTTTGATTCCGCGCTTGATGGAAACATTGCTTTGACAGGAGCCTTGGATTGGCAAGAGGGGACTCCCTTCACCCTTGGGCTTGCCTTTGGAAATAGTTTTCACAATGCTGTCACGGTCCTTTTTCAGTCCTTGGATGTTCCCTTTCCCCAACACCAGGCTCGATTTATCGAGCAATGGGATCGACTCGAAGGCCATGTTCTTCCTCTTGATCAACATTCGGAAGACGAGGGAAAGCTTTTTCACATGAGTCATAGTCTTCTGGCTGCACACGAAGACAAACGGTATCAGGGAGCCATGATTGCATCCTTAAGCGTTCCTTGGGGAGAGACGAAGGGGGATGAAGATCTAGGAGGCTATCATCTGGTTTGGACTCGCGACCTCTATCAAAGCGCTACCGGACTCTTGGCTTCTGGAAGCATTGAAACTCCTCTGCGTGCTCTCATCTACCTCGCCGCCACCCAACAAGAAGAAGGTGGCTTTTACCAAAATTTCTGGATCAACGGGGAACCGTATTGGCGCGGCATCCAATTGGACGAAGTTTCTTTCCCAATTATCCTTGCCTGGCGCCTTCATGCTGCGGGGTTGCTTCGACAGTTCGATCCGTATCCGATGGTGATGCAGGCGGCCCGCTATCTTATCGAAAATGGGCCCGCCACCCCACAAGACCGCTGGGAAGAAAACAGCGGCTATTCTCCATCCACACTCGCGTCAAATATTGCAGCACTTACCTGCGCGGCCTCATTCGCTGAATCACGGAATGACAAAAAAACAGCTGCTTTCATTCAACAATACGCTGACTTTTTGGAACGCCATGTTGTTGCTTGGACCGTTACCACGCAAGGGACTCTTCTTCCAGACATTAAGCGACACTTTATCCGGATTAAGCCCGTTGATCCGAACGATCCGCATCCTGATGAAGACCCGAATCATGGGGTTCTTCTTCTCAACAATCAATCGGAAGGAAATCAAGCGGAGTTTGATGGCAAAGAAATTGTGGATGCTGGTTTTCTTGAGTTGGTTCGCTACGGTGTCATGAAGCCGAACGACCCTCTCATCGAAGACTCCTTACAGGTGATCGACAAAATTTTAAAAGTGGAAACTCCCCTAGGACCGTGTTGGCGACGTTACAATCATGATGGCTATGGAGAAAAAGAAGACGGCAGCCCTTATGACGGGTCTGGACGAGGGCGTGCTTGGCCCTTGCTGACCGGAGAACGTGGTCATTATGAGCTGGCTGCAGGACGAGACGTTCATGCTTTCGTAAGAGCCATGGAGGGTTTTGCCAAATGCACCGGACTTCTTCCGGAGCAAATTTGGGATACCACTGATTTGCCGAAATCCCACCTCTTTCTTGGGCGACCGACAGGGTCAGCCATGCCGTTGATGTGGGCTCATAGCGAATACATTAAATTACTCCGTTCCATCCAAGACGGCCGAGCTTTTGATTTGATCGCACCCGTAACCGATCGGTATTGGAAAAAACAACAATCCGTAACTCTTGAAATTTGGAAATTTAATCGTCAGCCTCAGCGTGTAACTCCGGGAACCACATTACGAATCTTAGCCCCGCTCCCCTTTGTTCTCCACTGGACTTCCGATGAATGGCAAAAAGCTCAAGATACACGCTCAACGGAAACTTCGATTTCCATCGAATTTGTCGATATCGAAATCCCTTTCGCTCAACGTGCACCGACACGTTTCACCTTTTATTGGCCCCTGGCCAATCAATGGGAAGGGAGAGAGTTTCAAGTTTCTGTCGAAAAGTAGTCTTCATAAACATGCGAAATCCTAAAGTGACCCAAGTTTTCCAACATGGGCAACTCCTCTCGATGGAACGGCCGGAGTATCGAGAATGGGTTCTCACTTTTTTGACTTTGCAATTCCTCGAAGACAAGCGAAAAGGGGATATCACCGTTCATGCACTCTTCCCTGATCGCGATGCTCGAATGAAGGCCGAAATCGTAGCAAAAGAAAACGGAATCCTCGCGGGCTTGGAAGAGCTTTCCGCATTCTGCGAAGCAGAGGAAATCGGGATGATTTCGGAAACACGCGATGGAAATCGGGTGAAAAAGGGTGAGGTGGTTGCCACGCTCAGTGGACCGATCGGCAAGCTTCTCGAAACCGAGCGGATGGGGCTTGACCTGTTGGGGCGCATGAGCGGCATCGCCACGCTAACCCACGAACTTTCAGAAAAAGTTAAAAAAAACAGCTCGGTTGCTCTGGCCGCAACGAGAAAGACCCTGTGGGGTTTGCTTGACAAGAAAGCTGTTTACCTGGGAGGGGGCTTGACCCATCGCTTGGGATTGTGGCAAGCCATTCTCGTTAAAGATAATCACTTAATCGCCTTACACAATCTTCACGGTGGGGATGCAATTTCTGAATCCATTAAACTCTCGACCCAACACCCTTCGTCGGAAGAGACTCGTGTCGTGGAGGTTGAAGTGGAATCTTTTGAAGCCGCTCGATCTGCGATTCAATGTTTCCAAGAATGCGCCGTTCCTTCCGCTGTTTTTGGCTTGCTTCTCGACAATTTTTCCCCCTCGTTGATCGATAAAACGGTTGCATTCCTCACCGAGCAGAAGCTGCGAGACAAGATCTTGCTTGAAGCGTCGGGGGGTATTAACAGGGAGAACTTAACAGACTATGCAAACACGCAAGTTGATCTGATTTCGCTTGGCAGTCTAACCCATTCGGCTCCCCATCTTGACTTTTCAGAAAGGGTCATGTCGAAGAAGTCGTTAAAGGTCTGACGATGGGAAGCCTGACAGCCGTCCAGTTTCGGAATGTCAGCGTGTCTCTGGACGAAAAACCGATCGTTTCCCATCTCGATTTTGAAGTTCAAGCAGGCGAAACGTTAGTACTGCTTGGGCGAAGTGGTTCAGGCAAAACGACAACCTTAAAACTTGTGAATCGCTTGATCCAACCTTCTCTCGGAGAAGTGCTGGTCGAAGAAAAACCGACGATGGACTGGGATCCCATTGTCTTACGAAGACACATCGGATACGTGATCCAAGAAACCGGACTTTTTCCTCATTTCACCATCGAAAGAAATGTTGCAGTCGTTCCCACACTTCTTGGATGGTCAAAAGAACGGATCCGTTCTCGCACCGAAGAACTTCTTCTTTTGGTTGGTCTTCCTCCAAACGAATTTCTGGATCGATATCCGAGAGAGCTTTCTGGCGGGCAACGTCAGCGGATCGGAGTGGCCCGCGCTCTTGCGGCTGATCCTCCGATCGTGCTCATGGATGAACCATTCGGAGCCCTTGATCCCATCACGCGAGGAGAACTGCAGGTTGAATTTGCCGAACTCGCAAAGAAATTGAAGAAAACAATCCTCTTCGTAACGCATGATCTTCGCGAAGCTTTTTTTCTGGCCTCACGCATCGGATTGTTTCAAAACGGAAGCTTGGTGGAACTCCTCTCCCCTTCCGAATTTCTGCGTTCAAATCACCCTGAGGCTCGCTCCTTTGCGCAATCGTTACAAAAATGGCCACTTGGCACATGAATCTCATCCAATTCGCTTTGAAGAATCAGTCCGAGATTCTTCACCTCACGCTCCAGCATCTCTATCTTGTTTCCATTTCAACCGCAGGAGCAGCCCTTGTTGGAATTCCTCTCGGGATTCTTCTTACGCGAAAACCTTTCTTGAAAAAACCGATCATCGCTACAGCGAATGTTATCCAAACCATCCCGAGCCTTGCCTTATTTGGATTTCTTATCCCGGTTCTCGGAGCTTATGGCATCGGAGAGGTACCGGCACTGATCGCCTTGTTTCTTTATGCCTTACTTCCGGTGATTCAAAACACCTATACGGGAATTACTGGAATTGACCCAGCCATCCGCGAAGCCGCGGTTGGAATGGGGATGACTCCTTGGCAGATCCTCATGCAAGTGGAGTTTCCCCTTTCTCTTGGTTTCATTCTGGCGGGTGTCCGAATTGCCACAATCATTTCGATTGGAACCGCGACGATTGCTGCCGCCATTGGAGCAGGTGGCCTTGGTGTCTACATCTTTCGCGGACTGCGCATGAATGATGACCTCTTGATCTTAAGTGGAGCCATCCCTGCGGCACTCATGGCGCTTTCCGCCGATTTCTTGCTTGGATTTCTTGAGCGCTCCCTTTCGCTTGGTCAGTCGAGCAGAAAAGGGAAAGCAAAAACGGCTTACCGGCTGCGACTTTGGGTGGTTGGCATTGCCTCTATGATTCTTGTCTTGACCCTTTCGTTTCTGTGGCGACATCCCGGAGCTGTCGCAAGCGGGAAACACCCGATCGTGATCGGTTCAAAAGACTTTACCGAACAAGTCATCCTTGGAGAACTGCTGGCTCAAGCCATCGAGACCCAGACTGGACTCCCTGTGCTTCGACGATTCGAACTGGGTGGAGATCTCTGTCATCGAGCGCTCCTGGCTCATGAAATCGACGGCTACGTCGAATACACGGGAACGGCATTCACCGCGATCTTGAAACACCCTCCGATTTCTGATCCGAAAAAAGTCTATGAAGAAGTCAAGAGCGAATATGCTTCACGTTTTCGAGTTGCTTGGTTACCTCCCCTTGGGTTTAACAACACGTTTGCCATCCTGATTCGAGGGGACATGGCGCGGCGTTTACACGTTAAGACCATCACTGATATCGTCCCTGTAGCCCGGGAATGGCAAGTGGCCTTCGGCCAAGATTTTAAGTCTCGCAAAGATGGCTATCCTGGATTCATCAAAGCCTATGGACTTCACTTTGAAAAGCCCCCCAACGAAATGGACCTCTCGCTTACCTACCGAGCGTTAGCCAATGGGCAGGTTGATCTCATTGCCGGGAATTCAACGGATGGTCTTATCGCTAAACTCAATCTGGTTCAGTTAGCAGATGACCGCCACTACTTTCCTCCTTATGAAGCAGCCCCGCTATTCCGTGAGGACACGCTGAAAGAATATCCGCAAATTAAAGGAGTAATCGAAGGGCTTGCTGGAAAAATTTCTAATGAAATGATGCGAAGAATGAACCTTGAAGTCGATGAAGGACATCGGTCAGCCAAAGACGTTGTAAAGGAGTTTCTTTCACACGTTCGATGAGTAAAGTTGCGATTGTTGGTCTTGGATTAATGGGAGGCTCACTTGGCCTTGCCATCAAGCGCTTTTGTTCTGATACTTCCGTGGTCGGGGTTGATCGTGAACCTGTAGTTTTGGAAGAAGCAAAGCGCCGTGGGGCAATCGATTGGGGAACGTTGGATCTTCAAAAGGGGACTGAGAAAGCAGAACTTATCTTCATTGCCACTCCGATTCATGAAGTGTTCGAGATTCTCCGAAAGCTTCCTAAAGTTATTCTTCCCAATGCATTGGTTACTGACCTTGGTTCGACGAAGGCTGAAGTTTGCAAAATGGCTTCAAAGTTCTTGCCGAAGAACTTTGTGGGAGGTCACCCGATGACAGGATCTGAGCTCCAAGGAATGAAAGGCTCTGATCCTTTTTTGTTTGAAAATGCGATTTATCTCTTAACCCCCTTAAAACCTAAGGACAAGAAGGTCAGCGTGCTAAGTAGTTTCTTGGAGCGGCTGGGCGCGCATGTGATTACAGTTTCTCCTGAACTGCATGATCAAGTGGCCGCCTACGTCAGTCACCTGCCCCAGCTCTTAGCTGTGGCGCTAACCCAGCTCATCTGCGAAAAAAGCAAGCGGCAACCCCTTTATCGTGAATTGGCTGCAGGAGGCTTTCGCGACATGACACGCATTGCTTCCTCACCTTACGAAATTTGGCATGACATCTTACAAAGCAATGCGCCTAAGATTCGAGAATCGCTCGATCGCTTGATTGATCTCCTTCGAAAGCTCAAAAATCGAATCCCGCGGGGATCCGTAAAGAGTCTTTGGAAGACAGCCGCAAACTTTCGGCACCATCTCCCCATCCAAAGAAAAGGCTTCATCAAGCCCCTTCATCGCATTGTCATCACGGTGAAAGATGAGAAAGGAGCCTTAGCGAAGATCACAAACGCCATTGCAACGGCCAACATCAACATCTGTGACATCGAGCTCTTGAAAGTGCGCGAAGGTTTCGGTGGAACTTTTCAGCTTTACTTTGCACATTCGGAAGAAGCAACCTATGCGGTGCAAATCATGTCAAAGATTGGCTTTGAAAGCCGAATCATTGATTGAAGGGGATTGACTATCCAAAGAATCATTCGATCGGCAAAACGTCTTCAAGGAGAGATTAAACTCCCTGGAGACAAATCGATTTCACACCGTGCTTTAATGCTTGGCGGGCTTTGCCGTGGAAAAGTTAAAATCGAAAATCTCTCTCCGGGTCAAGACGTTCAAAGCACCTTGACTTGCTTACGCTCACTCGGTGTGAAGGTTCGCCAAGAAGGAAATGTAGTGAAAATCGAAGGGCATGGACTCCACGGATTGCAAAAATCCGAAACGATCCTGGACGCCGGGAACTCGGGAACAACCATGCGCCTCCTTGCGGGAATGTTGTCTGGACAATCGTTCGAAACGAAGATCACCGGGGATGCTTCCTTGCAAAAACGTGACATGAAACGCATTGTCGAGCCCCTTTCTCAAATGGGAGCAAAGATTTCGTCAAACCAAGGCTTTGCTCCACTCTGGATTCATGGGGGCAATCTGCACGGGATCGAATACACCATGCCCATTGCCAGTTCACAGGTAAAATCCTCGATTTTGTTGGCTGGCCTGTTTGCTTCTGGGGTGACTTCCGTGATCGAACACGCCCCCACCCGAGATCATACAGAACGGATGTTTCGATATCTTGGGATCAAGCTTGATGGGGACAAGAACCGAGTGACCGTACCTGGAGGGCAGGAACCGCAAGCACGAGATTTTTCGATTCCAGGCGACTTTTCCAGCGCCGCATTTCTCATTGCGGCTGCATTATTAATGAAAGAAGCTCATCTCGTGATTCAGGATGTTGGGATGAATCGAACGCGTACGCGCTTTCTGGACATCCTTGCCCAAATGGGGGGACAAATTGCGCTAAAGAATGAACGTCTCGAAAATGAAGAACCGCGCGCCGATCTTGAAATCCATCATTCAGATCTCAAGGGAATTGAAGTGAGCGGAGTCGATATTCCCCTCCTAATCGATGAGCTTCCAATCTTAGCCATCCTTGCTTCTCAAGCGCATGGAGTCACGTTGATTCGTGATGCCAAAGAACTGCGCGTCAAAGAATCCGATCGAATTCAAGCGACGGTCACCAACCTGAAGGCCATGGGGGGAAACATTGAAGAGCTTCCTGATGGAATGCGAATCGAAGGGCCAACACGGCTTGATGGAGCTTCCTTAAGATCTTTCCATGATCATCGAATCATCATGGCTTTTGCGGTGGCAGGGCTTGTAGCAAGCGGTGAAACGATCCTGGAAGAAACGGAATGGGCCGATATCTCCTTTCCAGGCTTCTTTGAAATGCTTGGAACTCTATCTCACACGTGAGCGGCCTTTCCTCTGTTAAAAAGGAGCTTGGAGGGAATTGGAGAACCCCACTGATGCCTTCCCCTGTGCCCTCCAGCGATACACCAAAAGAAGTCAATCAGCGATATCGCGCGGGCTTGAAGGGAAAAGGTGATAACTTGAAATCGAGGATGCAAGATCAATGATTGTACTTGGAATTAATGCGTATCACGGAGATGCCTCTGCCGCCATTTTGGTCGATGGAAAGCTTATGGCCGCCGCTGAGGAAGAGCGATTTACACGGCTCAAACACAATGCTGGCTTTCCCTATCAAGCCGTTCGGTACTGTTTAGAAGCCATTGGAGCAAAGCCCACGGACATCACGCACATCGCGGTGTCTCGAAATCCAAAGGCGCATCTTCATCAGAAACTTTTTCACTCGCTCAAACGAGGGAAATGGAAAAACATCCTCGACCGGCTTTTAAACACCCGAAAAATATGGAACATCGCAGCCGAAGTTGCCAAAGCCACCGATACAGACCCAGCGAAAATTCGAGCAAAGGTCCATTGGGTAGAACACCATCGAGCACACCTGGCTTCCAGCTTCTTTGTCTCTCCTTTTGAAAAAGCTTCCCTGCTGAGTGTGGATGGTTTTGGTGATTTTGTCAGCACGATGTGGGGCATTGGACAAGGAAACGATCTTGGAATTCAAGGGCTCGTGAGTTTCCCCCATTCACTGGGTGTTTTTTACACGGCCATCACTCAGTTTCTTGGCTTCCAGCATTACGGAGACGAATTTAAGGTCATGGGGCTTGCCGCCTATGGCGAACCTGCCTATAAAGAACAATTTTCAAAGATCATCCACAAAAACGGTGGAATTTCGTTTAAGCTAGCCCTTCCTTATTTTAAGCACACCACCGAAGGGGTCACCATGACCTGGGAGAACGGAAGCCCTTTCCTCGGTCCCCTGTATTCTAGCAACTTGGAAAAACTGCTTGGACCTGAACGGCCGCCAGGTGCCCCCGTTGAAAAAATGCATCAAGATATTGCTCACTCGCTTCAGCATCAACTGGAAACGATTATGTTTTCCATTTTGAACAAGCTGTATGAGAAAACAGGGTGTGATAAGCTTTGCATGGCTGGCGGAGTTGCACTTAACTGTGTCGTGAATGGACAGATTTTTGATCACACCCCCTTTCGAGAAGTTTACATTCAGCCAGCCGCCAACGATTCTGGCACCTCTATTGGAGCCGCTTATTACGTATATCACGAAATTCTAAAAAAACCACGAACCTTCGTGATGAATCATGCCTACTACGGTCCTGAATTTACCAACCAGACCATCAAGAAAACACTCGAACGAAGACACGTTCAATATAAAGAAATCCCGCCGCACGCACTTCCCACTCATGTGGCTAAAGAGATTGCGGAAGGAAAAATTGTTGGACTTTTCGAGGGTCGCATGGAATTTGGCCCAAGAGCCCTCGGGAATCGTAGCATTGTGGTCGACTCACGTAGACCTGAAATGAAAGACATCCTCAACAAACGAATCAAGCATCGCGAGCCTTTTCGCCCCTTTGCTCCTTCGATACTCGAAGAATCAACGGGTGATTATTTTGAAAAGTCCCATCCTTCACCTTTCATGTTGTTTACTTATCGGGTCAAGCCTGAAAAGCAACAAGAAATTCCTGCTCCAACCCATGTGGACGGGACCGGGCGAGTACAAACCGTTTCACGTGAATCAAACCTCTTTTATTGGGAGGTCATCAAGGCCTTTCAAAAAGAAACCGGTGTTCCAGTGCTCTTAAACACTTCGTTCAATGAGAATGAACCAATCGTTTGCACGCCGGAAGAGGCTTTGGATTGTTTTAAGCGAACACACATGGACACACTTGTCATGGGAAACATGGTGATCGCCAATGAAGCCAACGGAAAAAAAGCCTAACGGCAGAGGCGTTGTCCTTTCTACCATCACGTTTTACCCTGAGATCTCCGGAACCGGGCAAATCTTAACCGACCTCGCATTGTCCCTTGCCGAAAAAGGGATGAGCGTTCGCGTCTACACGGCCCAGCCTCACTACTACGAAAAACACGAACGGCTTCCCGCCAAAGAAAACTACGGTGGCGTTGAAATTCGTCGAATCACTTCAACAACTTTGAACAAGAACAATCGGCTTGGTCGAATTCTTAATTGGTCATCTTTCGCGCTGTCGGCTTTTTTCAAGCTTTTACGTGACCCGAGTCGTTATCCTTACCTCATCGTCTCTTCTCCGCCCGTCTTGCCCTACATCGGCTGGCTTGTCCATCTACTAACCAGAAAACCCTACATCTTATTGATTCATGATGTGTATCCTGACATCGGCGTTAAGCTTGGCTTTTTCCGCAAAAATGGGCCCACCGTTTGGCTCTGGAAGCAGCTGAACAAGCTCGCTTATCGAGGGGCTTCAAAAATCATCGTTCTTGCTTCCGACATGGCTCCCATCGTGGCTCTCCAAATGGGGAAAAAGTCGGAGAATGGAAAAATTCAAGTCATCCATAACTGGGCAGATGAATCGTTCATCCATCCCTTTCAAAAAGGGGACAGTCTTTTCTTACAGCAAAATCCGGTCCCGTTCCGATTTCTTGTGCAATATTCGGGAAATCTGGGTTTCAATCATGACTTAGAACCTTTGATCGAAGCCGCGCGTCGGT
The DNA here is from genome assembly GCA_013286945.1 of Candidatus Melainabacteria bacterium. Taxonomy (GTDB): domain Bacteria; phylum Vulcanimicrobiota; class JABDET01; order JABDET01; family JABDET01; genus JABDET01. The sequence goes on along the minus strand of JABDET010000029.1, from coordinate 11,130 downwards.
TTCAAGGGGAAAACATTGGATTTCTTTTTATTGGCGAGGGAGGGAAAAAGGAAAAGCTTCAGGCCCTGGTTAGAGCTTATGGACTCTCCAATGTCCTTTTCTTTCCTTTCCAATCTCGCGACCTTCTCCCTCACCTTCTTTGCGCTTCCGACCTTTCGGTCGTTACGCTCGAACAAGGTCTTGAAGGCCTGGCTGTCCCAAGCAAGTTTTACTCGATCCTGGCAAGTGGTAGGCCCCTTTTGGCCTTGCTGGGCGAAAACTGCGAAATGGCACAAATGATTCGGAAGTATCAATGTGGTTTTGTTGTTCCTCAAGGGAATACGGAAGCCATAGTTCAGATCTTGAAACAATGCACTGAAAATCCAGCCGCCATCAAGACCATGGGCGAAAATGCGCGTCGCTGCTTTCTCGACCATTACACCCGCGCGCAAGCCGCTCAAAAATATCAAGAAATCCTGACATCGGTGACCGCGGGGTGAATTCAGCCTAAAGTTAGAGGAATCCAGCGGTTTATCACATCCGTGTGACCGCTGGATGATTTCATCCTGAAATCAAGAGGGGATTTTCCCCTTTTCTCGAAACTAGCTTTAATTTTCAACATGATTCAGGCCATCAAGTTGCTAATGAGAGAGGAATAACATGATGGATCTTAGCAGGAAGCGAGTTCTCGTTACCGGTGGAGCCGGCTTTCTCGGTTCCCATGTTGTTTCCAAGCTTCGCGAACGTGGAGCGCGAGACATTTTTATCCCTCGTTCTCGCCATTACAATTTGCTTGACAAAGAAGCGTGTCGGGAAGTGGTTCAGGGCTGCCATGTGGTTATCCACCTTGCTGCTAAGGTTGGAGGCATCGGGCTTAACCGTGAAAAACCTGGCGAACTTTTCTATGAAAACATCATGATGGGTGTCCAAATGATGGAAGAAGCCCGATTGGCTGGAGTAGAAAAATTTGTTGCTGTTGGAACCGTTTGCGCTTACCCAAAGTTTACCCCGACCCCTTTTCGTGAAGATGACTTGTGGGAAGGCTATCCCGAAGAAACGAATGCACCCTATGGCCTTGCCAAAAAGATGCTTCTTGTGCAGGCACAAGCTTATCGAGCGCAATATGGATTTAATGCCATTTATCTTCTCCCAGTCAATCTTTATGGCCCTCGAGACAATTTTGACCCCAAGGCTTCTCACGTGATTCCAGCACTCATTAAGAAAGCGGTTGACGCCAAAGAATCGCGTGCTCCCTACCTCCAGGTTTGGGGAACTGGATCAGCGACACGTGAATTTCTGTATGCCGAAGACGCCGCCGAAGGGATTGTACTGGCCACTGAAAAGTACAACAAGAAGGATCCCGTCAACCTGGGTTCAGGTGAAGAAATTTCCATACGAGATCTCACGCAACTGATTTGCCGCATGGTGGGTTATCCCGGAGAAATTCGTTGGGACTCCACCAAGCCAGACGGCCAGCCAAGACGACGGCTTGATACCGGAAGAGCGTTTCAAGAATTTGGATTTAAGGCACGCACCCCATTTTCTACTGGATTAGAGAAAACCTTAAATTCTTATTTCGAATACACCGAGAAGCCACAGGAAGTCGTTCCAATTTCGGCCTAACGGCTATGAGTATCAACAGACAAGAACAGCCCTACGCCTTTCAAGAACGAATTCAGGTGATCGCACTCCCCAAGAAATGGGAGCAAGAAAGCTTCACGGTTACATTCCCCTTACCCAAGCGCGAGCTACTCCCCTCTGCAAAGATGATCTTTGATTTTGTGGTTTCGGGAGCAGGCATTTTATTTTCCTCCCCCCTTTGGCTTCTCATTGGTGCCGCCATTCTCATAGAAGATGGGCGTCCAATCTTCTATCGTCAGGGACGTGTGGGAAAAGATGGCAAAATTTTTTACGCACTGAAATTTCGAACCATGCATGAAAATGCAGAAGAAGGCCTTGGCCCTGTTCAGGCACTTAAGAATGACCCTCGAATCACAAGGATTGGTCGGATCTTGCGAAAGACAGCCTTGGATGAACTCCCTCAGCTTCTGAACATCCTAAAAGGGGAAATGAGCTTTGTGGGACCGCGCCCCTTACGGCCCGGCGAAATTCTAGCCAATCAACGTGGAGAACGCATTCAGCTTGAGGACGTTCCAGGATTTTATGAGCGAATTACCGTGACGCCAGGACTTACGGGGCTGGCCCAGGTTTACGCTCCCAGAGACATTCACCATCGCCAAAAGTTTCGCTATGATTTGCTCTATGTGAAAACCGGAAGCTTTCTCCTTGACTTAAAGCTCATTGTCATGAGCTTTCTTCGTACCTTTTTCGGCCGCTGGGAAGCATAAGGGCCCGTCGTAAGACAAACCATTTCCAATTTACGATTGACGATTTTAGATTTTCAATTAGAAATGTACGTTGGCGTCCACTTCAGGACCATACAGTCTAAATCCGAACCGGTTATCATTGGCATCTCGGTTATAAAAGGTGAAGTAGCGATATTTTCCCGTAATGCTAATCCCTTCATAAACCTGTTGGGTTACACCTGCTTCAAGATCATAGCTCCATCCGAGCGCATCTTCAAAGCCAGCTCGAATGCCCGCTAATCTGAGGTCGAAATCGGTACCATTATGAACCCGATAACGTCCATGAAGCCCAAACAAGGGGAAAGGAACCGTGATCGGCGGGTGTACTCCAGAAGCTCCCGTTACAGCATCAGTCATGGTGAAGGTTCCACGGATAGCCTTGATGTCAACCAACGCATTCAAGTAGGAATCTTGTGGCGGAAATTGATCGTAGGCGATGGGCAGCTCATACGAAAGATCGGCCCATTGGACCTTCATGTTGGTGGTTACGGCTCTGCCCGCAGGAAAACTGATCCCTTGGAAACTTTCAGGGACGTTCAGCGCGGTAGTCATTGTTTCACTAAACTGATCATAACGAAAATCAAAAATTTGCCCATGGGCCCACCGATAGTAAAAGTGCGGAACAAGAATGGTTTGATTGGTTAATCCCAGATTGCTCCTCAAAGAAATCTCTGTTCCCGCTACACCTGATTTCGTCTGACCGGAAAGGTTCGGGCTTATCCAAACTCCCCCTGAAATTCCGAAACCTGTCGGGGTCGTGGCATCCGAATCATCAGCAAAAACAGGATGGGCAAAAAAGCAAAGAAAACTCGCAAAAAGAACCACCAAAGGTAATTGAAATCTCACGGCATCCTCCGATTATGGAAAGTTATCAGTTTGGATAACTGAACAAATGTAAGAAGCCAATTCGAGAGAAACCTTTCTTTCCCTTCAGCGCCCCAGTTTTTCTCGAATTTGCTTGGCACGGGCTAGAGCCTTGCGGGCTTCTTCCTGATTTCCAAGCTTTGCTTGAATCATGGCCAAGCCTTCGAGATCCTTGGCCACATCAAGCGTTTCTCCCCCTCCTTGCTTTTCATCCACCGAAAGCGCTCCTTGAATAAGCGTTAATGCCTCTTGGTGGCTGCCAAGCTTTTCCTTCGTCGAGCCTAGATTAAAGAAGGCAGAGGCCACGCGCGGGTGATCCACTCCCAATCCTTTTTCCAAAATGGAAAGCGCACGTGTAAAGTAAGATTCCGCTTCATTGTAGTTCTTTTTCATGACATAAAGAACCCCAAGACTGTTCAGTATCGGAGCCAACGACAGATGTGTTGTTCCAAAACTTTTCTCTTTCAGGCTTAACGCGTGCTTTAAAAGAGGCTCGGCGTCAGAATATTGATGCTCGTCGATATAAACCTGGGCCAAGTTGTTTAGCGAGGTAGCCAAATCAGGGTGGTTTGGCCCCAGGGTTTCTTCCTCCGACGTGATCGCTCGATCAAGAAGTTTTTCGGCCTTGAAGTAATTCTTTTCCAAATCGTAAAGCAAAGCAAGATTGTTTAAGGAAGTGGCCACCGCAGGATCGTCTGTGTCCAAGGTCTTTTCGCGAATTGCCAAGGCACGCTTAAAATAGCTCTCCGCTTCGGCCAATTTCCCCGTGGCCTGATCGATGGAAGCCAGTCCGTCTAAAGAATAGGCCACATCTTGATGGTCAGGGCCCAAAACTTTTTCCCGAATGGAAAGTGCTTTTTTAAAATCGGCTTCGGCTTCCGGATAGTTTCCGATGGCTTGCTTGACCACCCCAAGATCATTGAGCACTTCAGCCACTTCCAAGTTGTCGTTACCAAGAACCCTTTGCCGAATGTCGAGAGACCGCTTAAAAAGATCTTCGGCATCTTTGTAATTCCCAAGCTTCCATTGAAATCGCCCAGAATGATTTAAGAAAACCGTGATGTTGGGATTTTCCTTACCAAAGACTCCTTCCGCTTCACTTAAGACCGTCTGAGCCAGCTTAAGGCCCTCGATGTACTTTCCTTCGGTATACAGCAAGGCGATTTGATCGCTTTGCTTTCTCCAATACTGTTCTTCGTTTTTGGATTGAGAAAAACTTGTGGAAAAAACGAGGGACAAGAAAACCAACAGAAAAGCTGCTCTCGAAACTACCATTAGACTTCGCATAGGCCGTTACCAGCCATTTCGCAGGGGGATTTTGCAATACCTTCAATTCCAGGATTCACTTGCCTCTGGAAAGAAGTCTATGCCTCGTGCTACAAACTGAAGTGGATGACCTGCTTTCAAAACTTGGCAGCGCGGAAAAAGCGGCTCTACGTCTCCTCATTGATCTGCCAAGCCCCACGCTAAATCAACAAGATAGAGCGTTTTTTTCCTCTCATCCGTGGACGGGTGTAATTTTATTTCAAAAAAACATCGAGGATCGAAAGCAAGTTCAAGATTTCATTGGGTCCCTCCAGTCAATCAATCAAGACCGATTTCCAAACTACCCCCTCTTTGTCTCCGTTGACGAAGAGGGAGGCTCCGTTTCTCCTCTTGAGAAAATCATGACTCCCTCCCCAGGAAACATGGCATTGGCCGCCACCCTTGATCTCGAAGGGACCTACCAAATTTCTCGTCTCTTGGGGTCTGAACTTCGATCCCTTGGGTTCAATGTCAATTTTTCACCGGTGGTTGATGTGAATTCCAACCCCAAAAATCCCATCATCGGAATTCGCTCGTTTGGAGAAGATCCAAAAAAAGTGGGTTCCTTCGGAAGTCGCGTGATTCAAGCCTACCAAGAAGAAGGGGTGATGGCAACAGCCAAGCACTTCCCAGGGCATGGGGATACATCCAAGGATTCCCATTTGGATCTCCCGGTGGTGAATCGAACCAAAGAAGAGCTTAAACAACTTGACCTTCTTCCGTTCGAAATGAGTATAGAGGCAGGTGTTTCCGGAATGATGACCGCACACGTCATCTATCCCGCCTTGGACAAAAAACCAGCCACGCTTTCTAAAACCATTTTAACTCAGTTGTTACGTAAAGAGATGAACTTTCAAGGAATTATTTTTACCGACTCTTTCGAAATGGCTGCCATTAAAGAACATTTTGATTTGGAAGAAGCGGTGCTTGGTTCGATTGAGGCCGGTGCCGACGTTCTCCTTGCCTTGGGCAACGTTGAATCACAGCTTGCCACCTTTGAAATCTTAAAAAAAGCCATTGAAAAGAAAAAGATAAGTGAAGAAAACATCATCCAACCCTTAAAGCGAATTCTTTCGTTCCGAAAACGACTCGGGGAATTCAAGCGAAAGTCAGATTGGACAATTGAGCGCAATTTGGTGGAGTCTCTTCATCAAAAGAGCGTCACGGTAGTCAGTGGCCGAGAAAAGCTCCCCTTGAGCAAGCAAGCCGAGGTTCTCTTGTCTCTCGAAGCCTCCAAGCATCAATCCATTTTCCAAACCCATTTCAAGGATTGTCGTTTCGTTCCATGGCCCTGGCCATCAAGCTCAATCGCCTCTTCCAAGCCTAGATGGATTTTTCTTGCAGAACGAAGGCTCCTCGACTCCAAAGTAGAAACCGCGCTGAAACCGCTTACCTCCCAGGTGGAATGTGTCGTTTCTTTCGGAAATCCCTATTTCTTGAGTGAATTTCCATCCGACGTTGTACGCGTCACCACCTATCATTTCAACGAAACCTTTGTTAAGGCAGTCTATGAGGTGCTCATCCAAGGAAAAAAGGGAACCGGGAAGCTTCCCATCACATTGTAAGTCATGAAACGAGTCTTCGCCCTCCTCTGCTTTTTCTCTGTTCATGCTTATGCGGCTGATCAATTGCCTGCAAGCAATACCGGAATGCGCTTCTTGGGGACTTCCTACGCCGCTTATTCTGGAAACACCAAAACTTGGGAGATTCATGCCAAACACATCGAGGGGGATCAACAAAAAGCCAAAGCCACTGAAATACAAGGTTCTCTTTATCAAAAGGGAGCCACTCGTTACACACTTAAATCCGATTTGGCCTACATTAATCTCGTAACCAATGACATCTACTTTCCTAAAGGAGTCGTATTTAAAGGAAAGCCTGGGGAAGAAATACAAGTCCATGTGTTGATGTGGAAATCGAAAGAAAAAAAATTCATTGGAACAAAGGGAGTCTCGGTCATTCGCTGGAATACCCGACTACGAGGTGACCGGATGATTTTTGATCCCAGCTTAAATGACCTCAAACTCGAAGGACATATCCGAGCTCTTGTTAACCCATGAATCGATCCTCTGTTGCTCTCGACCAGCCTCCCTTGACTTATTCTGACCGGACGATTACCCTGCGTAATCTCGTGAAGGTCTACAGTGGAAAACGCGTTGTTGATGGAGTTACCCTTTCCGTCTCGCCTGGAGAAACCGTGGGGCTTCTTGGCCCCAATGGTGCTGGCAAGACCACCACTTTTTACATGATCGTTGGAATTGTGAGGCCGAGTGATGGTCAAGTCCTTCTGGGAAAGCAGGACATCACTTCACTTCCGATGTTTAAGCGCGCGCGGCTTGGTCTTGGTTATCTCGCACAAGAACCCTCCATTTTTCGAAGACTGACCGTTTCCGAAAACATCGAGCTCATCTGGGAAATGCTTGGGGTGGAGAAAAAAGAACAACGTGAGCGTCTCCCCCATTTACTCGGCCTCTTTGGCCTTAGCGGATTAGCGAACCAAGTGGCGTACCAGCTTTCGGGGGGGGAACGGCGGCGTGTGGAGCTTGCTCGGGCTTTTGCGACCAATCCATCTTTTTTGCTTCTCGACGAACCGTTCACTGGGATTGATCCCATTGCCATTGCGGATATTCAGCGGATCCTGGAGGATTTAAAAAGCAAAGGCATTGGGATTCTCATCACCGATCACAACGTGAGAGAAACGCTTTCCATAACGGACCGTGCTTATATCATTAATGCTGGGAAAATTCTAGTCGCGGGAAGTGCCCAGGAAATCGCCGGAAGTGAAATAGCTAAGAAGCATTATTTAGGAGAACGATTTTCTCTTTGACGTGACGGCAATCTTAGATCGGTATATCTACAAAGAACTCATCCCCCCGTTCTTCTTTGGTATTGCGATGTTTACGATTCTTTTTATGGCCACCGGACCTGTCTTTGACATGGCCAATCTTGTGATCAAGTTTGGCGTCCCGATTCTCTTGGTTCTCAAATACGCGATCGTTCGAATCCCTTCTTTCATTGCTTTCACGATCCCCATGTCGGTTTTGCTGGCCACCTTGGTGGCTTTTGGCCGTCTTTCCGTGGATCACGAAATGATTGCGATGAAAGCAGGTGGGATTAGCTTTTATCGCATCCTCATTCCTGTGTTTCTTTTTTCGCTAGCCGCCACACTCATTTGTTACCTCTTGAATGAAAAAATCGGACCCGAAAGCCTTTACAAAGCGAGAACCATCGTTTCATCCAGAGAAGCTCAAGGACATCTTCCTCCCCTTGAAAACATTAAGTTCAGTTCCAAAACGGAAGATGGGCTTGAGCGAATTACCATAGCTCGAAGTTTTAATGAAGAAGATGGGATCATGCATAGCCCTGTGATCAATGATTACGGACAAAACGGCGATTTGGTGCGGATTACCCATGCTGAAAGAGCCGTTTGGAAAGACAATGCATGGACCTTGGTTAATGGGGAATCGTTTCAGTTTGATCCAAAGGGGGTCTTCCAGACTCGAATTACATTCTCCAAGGCGGAAGTCCATATGCAAGATCCGCGACAAGTCAGTCTTCTCGAACGAAGTCCGGATGAGATGGACAACAACCTCTTACGAAAGACCATTCTTGTGATGGAAAAAGATCCATCCAGAGATCGGGAGCAAATCCGCTCGCTCTGGGTACGCTTTCGAATTCGTGAAGCACTTCCATTTGCTTGTTTAGTTTTTGCGCTTGTCGGAGCCCCTTCAGGCATACGGCCCCTGCGAAGCACTTCGTCCGCAGGGGTCGCCATGAGTGTTTTCATCATCTTGATTTATTATTTCTTTGTAGCCGTTTGCAAAAGCTTGGGTGAAGGGGGAGAACTCCCCGCTACCCTAGCGGCATGGATGCCGAATATTCTTTTCCTCATTTTAGCCGGCGTTTTCCTCGTCAAAGAATCCACTTGATTTCAAGGGACACTCCGTCGTCCTTACTCCTGTGATGGTGACCGAGCGGGAGGGACTCCTCGCTTTTTCAAAAAGTCCATCCTTGAACTTTTTGAGTTCGGATTGCGATATCGGACATCGTGTCCTTTTTAAGGTTTCGCAATACTCACCGCGTCGGAGCCCTCCCGGTCGGTCCTTTACAGAGTGAACACCAAACGGAGTGTCCCTTGAAAAACCCTGACGAAAAGTTTACATTTTGTTATTATAATTGTTCTTGTATTTGGAAAGTGTTTTCGTCATACTGTGTAAGTAATATTTCTAACAATTTAGTGGAGAGTGACAATTCATGGTAATGATCAACGGAGTTAACGGGATTGGTGGAAAAGCGAATCCATTTCTTGCACTACGAGTGACTGAAACAGATATTAAAGGAGTGCTAGTAAAGCAACCGATTGTCAAACCGGAGTCAAGCGCGTCCTCGGATCGGTATGATTCTATCTAGTACCCTAACTGCAAATTGACTTTATTCCGAAGTGGCTTGCCCTGTAAATAAAGCTGGGTGTTTTCTCGAACAAGATCCACCAGTGAATCGGTGTAATGCCGATCAAGGCCTGCGATATGAGGGGTAAGGACCAAGTTGGGAGTTTCGTAAAAAGGATGCTCGGGTGCCAAGGGTTCCTTTTCTGCGACATCAAGAGCAGCTCCAGCAATTCGATTTTCCCGGAGGCTCTCTACCAAAGCCGCTTCGTCAATTAAGCCCCCTCGCGCCACATTGATGAGGTAAGCGCTCTCCTTCATTTGATTTAGTTCTTCTCTGCCAATGAGTTTGGTGGTCTCTGGAAGAAGTGGAAGAGCCAAGACGAGAAAGTCAGCTTTTTTCAGCAAGTCAGCTAGTCGCGAACTTGGGAGAACTCCTTCGACAAAAGAGGGCTTTACTTCTGGATTCTTTTTGACACCCCAAACTCTCATGCCAAGTGCGTGTCCTTTTTCTGCAAGGGCTGTCCCGATACTCCCAAGACCAACGATTCCTAAAACCTTGCCTTTTACCCCATCAAATCCATGTTCAGTTGCTGTGAACGATTTGTGGTTCCACTTCCTTTGTATTTGATGTTGAAAAGCCATTGGCAGCTTTCGTTCAAAAGCAAGAATCAAGCTTAGCACATGCAAGGAAATCGACTCGGATGCAATTCCTCGCGCATTGGTCATCATCCAGTTTCGCCTTCGCGCAAGCTCCAAATACTCAAGTGACATTCCTACGGAGCTCCACTGGATCCATCGAAGCTTCTCTGCTTTACTGAGAAGCTCATTAAATTTCTTGGGATCCACGGGCCACGTGGCCAAGACTTCTACATCCCGAATGATTTCAGGAAATCGATCGTCATTCTTCTTCAGATTGACAAATTCAATCTGAAGAAATTCCTTTTGAAGCTTCGCAACATGGGTTTCCTTCAAATCTAAGAAGTAGTGCCCAAACTGAAGATGGAGTGCAAATTTCATCCGAGTGAGTTTCGCCCACTTTGAGCTTTTGCCCTATTGACGCGGCGAAACGTAATCGGGGTGTGTCCCCGATTTAAGCAAAAGTTAACATTTTGTTCATTGACAGAGCATCGCATCTAGCGTATAAAGGGGAGGTCAACAGCATCTCAAGATAAAAGGCGGAATTGATCGTGAGGGAAGTCACTCTTTCAGAGGTTTTAGCTCTCGCAAGAAGAACGTCGAGGAGGCTAGAAGCAAGCATTAAAGCGATAAAAGGCCATCAAGGTGGACTGGTGGCTCAACATTTGGCTGACAACGATCAATTTCTTGCTATGCTCAAAACTTCAAGGGCCAAAACGCTTCAGGCCGCTAGAGCCTGGTTCAGAACCAAGCAGGAAGGGTCCAAAACTCCCCTCGAAGTACAATTCAACATCAATTTGCTGGGAATCTTTAACGCTTATGCAAAGAGCGCCTCTCGGTTTGGAAAAAGTGCGATCGGTCCTGTACCCACGCCCTCCTTTGCCTTCTCCCATGATTTCGCTCATGTAGCCTCCACGAGTTTACTCGGCGGTTTAAATGTCTTTGATACGAAATCAGGAAAGAAAACAATCGAAATCGAACCCGCTGGAACATTAGAAAGAGATGAGCCCGCTCGAATGGCATTCTCGCGGGACGGAAAAAAACTTGCGCTCGGAAGACAATATGGAAAAATTTCCATCTATTGGGTTCCGTCTGCCGAGAAACTTTGCGAAACCGGAATCGGAATTGAACGGGTGACTTCCCTTGCCTTTACTTCGGATGGAGAAAAGCTCTTCATGGGAAATGAAGTTGGGGAAATTGCTGCATTTCTAGCTGAGTCGGGGAATATCTCCTTTCAGCACAAGGTAAGCGAAAATCGAGTTTTGGATCTAAGCCTTCCCGAAGATGGAAATTCTTTGGCTTTCGCAGAATATTCCCCCACTAAGAGGGGAGGTACGCTTCGCGTTTTTAATTTGAATCCTTGGAAACAGTTTTTCAAAAAGAGATCCTCTTCGGATATTTCATTTTGCTACGATGGAAAACGGCTAGCTCTTGGACAATTTATGTCAGAAGGTCATGGGTTCAAGCTCGTTGTTCACGATCTCGCGGAGAAAAGAAATCTTCTTGAAAGTGACGATTTGCCTTTCGCATCGCCAATTCTCGCTTTTTCCCAAGATGGACTCAAGTTGGCCGTTGTAGACGAAGATAGTCAA
>JABDET010000028.1 GCA_013286945.1 Candidatus Melainabacteria bacterium | reverse complement strand
AAGGTTTCTTTACAATTGTAACAAAGGAGACATTTTGGTCTCTACAAGAGTGTTTCCGGTTTGAGAATAATATAGTTCGAAAGAGCAATGGTAGGAAAATAGCAATAGTGGTATCATAGATGTTAGCATCTTAGTTCAAGATTCGTTTATTTGATCGAGCCGGGAGGAGAGTTAAAGAAGGGAGAACATCGTGATCCAGCTGAGGAGCGCGTGGATTTTTACCTGTTTTATTTTTTTACTGCTATTTTCTTATTTGTTACCTTACAATGCGCTGGGTCAAGTAACTTACCCAGTAAAGTCGACCCACCCAAGGATTTGGCTCGATGCGGCCACCTTGTCATTCTTGAAATCCAAAATGGATCCGGCAAGCCCCAATTATCAAGATTGGGTTACCATAAAACAAAATGCCGATACTTATCTGACATACTCTATCGCTCCCTATGATCGTTACGCTTATTCACCCGGAACAATCCATTACGCCTATGCAGGATACGGATGGTATTATGCGTTCGTATCTCTTAGTCTAGCTTATCAACTGACCGGGAATCCCGCTTATGCGGATAAAGTGATCGCCCTCATGCAAATGATCAATGCCTTGACCGCATCGGGAGACATATCCCCTATCCAGGCGGATGCCGGTTATTCTTCCCGCACTTCGGCTACGGGTCTGGCCCTTGCTCATGATTGGATTTATAATTATCCTGGCTATGATGCCGCGACGAAAGCCGCGACAGTAAATACACTGATGGCCTGGAGTGATTGGATCATCGGGCGTGGTTATCAGAGCGATGGTCCGGCAAACTCCAATTACTTTGGAGGCCATCTCTTGGCTGTCGGCTTAGCGGGATATGCGATGTATGGAGATACCCCGAACGCGCAAACTTATGTCAGTTGGGGCCAAACTCACTGGGATACCATGGTTCAACCTGCTTTCGATTCAGGAGAATTGCGAGGTGGATATCCATCTGAAGGCTTTAATTATGGCCCCCCTCATTTTGAGCGATTATTGCAGTATCTTCTTGCGAGAAAGACAGCCACGGGTCAAGATTTACTGAGCGCGACCAATGATGCACAGAAAGTCTTAAACAACCTTGCTTACAGCTTGAAGCCTAACCAATGGGAGACAACCAATTGGGGGGACTTTCCTGGGGCCAGTGCCTCCGTCATGTCCCAAGGCCTGCCGCTAACACTGACCTCTGTGCTTCGTGGAACCCCGGCAGGGCCAGAAGCGCAGTCTCTTTTTAATGCCATCATTAATCCTCCGGGTTATCCCTCTTACGATTGGCTAACCCCTGATTTCGTGGAAATGTTTTTCTATTCAGACTTAACAGCGCCGTCAAGTGATTACAGACAAATTGTCCCCCCTTATGCTTATATGCTAGGAGATAACCATCTCTATGTACGGTCAGATTGGAGCGGATCAGCTATCTGGTCAGCTTATCATGCGGGAACCCAGATCTATGGAGGACATCAAGAAGAGACTGGTGGAGAGTTTAACATCAGTCGTGGGCCTGATCGATTGCTCATCTACGCTGGGCAGATACAAGACATAAGTGGGGCGCACAGTGAGGATGGAGTTTCCGCGCACGCAAGCACCTTGCACGTCAATGATTTTGGAGCCTATATGGTCGCTGCGCCAAATCATTCTTGCTGTGCAGGTGGCCAGACTGGTTGGGGAGTCGACGATGTTCTAGCACATGAAGTGAACAACGTCTATGGCTATGCCAAGTCAGATTTTACCTCCGCCTACGATTGGGCTGTTGGCGACCCTCGCCAGAATAATGCCACGCGCTCAGTGCAGGCTTTTGTTCGAAATTATGCTTCACTCGGAAACGGCATTTTTGTTCTTTTTGATCGCGTGAAACTCTTGAGTTCGACTTATGACAAACAGATTCGGTTCCATTTTCCATTAGCGGGGTTTGCTGCCATTAACGGAAGTACAACGTTGATTTCAAATGGAAACTCCGGACTCTCTGTTCAAACCTTGCTTCCAGCCGCTCCAAGCATCACGCTTGCAGACGACATGGGGGATTATAATTCGGCTAACTTGGCTGTGGCTCATTACATTTCGATTAACGATTCTGTTTCTGCACCAACGATGGATGTCTTGAATGTGCTCTCCGTACAAGCCCAAGGGGTTGCTGGTCCCAATTCCAAATTGGTCACCACGCTGACCGGAAGCATGCTAGGGACAAACGTGCAGGATCCAACCCTGAACCGCGTGGCCTTGTTTAATGGGCAAGATTATGTGGCCGCAGTTCCTGTCGCGGAAGATATTTCGTATGTCATTAATCCGACTTCCCCAACCACTCAACATTTGCTCTTTGATTTGATCCCGAATACCAGCTACAAGGTGAAACTGATTCTCGATACGCCGAATCCAGGGGATCAAGCCATTACCGTAAGCGTTGGTGGGGCTGGAGGGACAATCCTTCAGTCTTCAAGTCAAGGGGTTCTCGCTTTTATCAGTTCGAGAGGTGGTGTGACGCCCTTAGATCTCTCCAACCCGCCAGCCCCCAACCCACTAGCTCCGGGACCAACTCCGACACCTACACCTACGCCGACGCCGACACCTACGCCGACGCCAACACCGACGCCAACTCCGACACCTACGCCGACGCCGACACCTACGCCGACGCCAACGCCGACACCTACGCCGACGCCGACGCCAACGCCGACACCTACGCCGACGCCAACACCAACGCCGACACCTACACCTACACCTACGCCGACGCCAACACCAACGCCGACACCAACGCCGACACCTACGCCGACACCTACGCCGACGCCAACACCAACGCCGACGCCAACGCCGACACCTACGCCAACGCCGACACCTACGCCGACGCCAACGCCGACACCTACGCCGACGCCAACGCCAACGCCGACACCTACGCCGACACCTACGCCGACGCCGACACCTACGCCGACGCCAACACCAACGCCGACGGCTTCTAACCCGCCGCCCAGTGGCAGCAATCCGCCAGTGGCTTCTAACACGCCACCTAGTAACCCCAATCCGCCTGCGGCTACTAACCCGCCAGCCAATAACCCTAATCCGCCAGTGGCTACTAACTCGCCAACTACTTCTTCGGGTGGTGGTGGCGGTGGTGGTGGCGGTGGCGGTGCCTCTTCAGGAGGCGGTGGTGGCAGTGGCCTTGCCTCTTCTGGAGGTGGAGGAGGAAGCTCAACAGGCAATTCCTCCGGTAATGGCGCGGAAGTGGTTCAAGGAACCGCGGTGGTTAACAATGCGGCATCCCCCAATGCTTCCAGTCATCCTACAAAGCCAGACCAGAGCGTCGATCCGCTGATGAAAGACCGCCATGAAATTCAAATGGATAAATTGAAAATCAAAAAGCTTGAATTAACCATCCACGATGAGAAACTGAAGCTTCAGAAAAAAGGTACCAGCAAAAAAACTAAAACAGAACTTAGCAAAAAACTTCATGGTCTGGAGCAAGACCTTAAGAAAGCCAAAGAAAAACTAGCCCAGGACGAACAACAGCTAAAAACGGATGAAATGAACGCTGGAAAAAAATAAAGGTAAAACGACCTGAAATTGTCAAACAAGAAGCTCATGCGACGATTCAGTGAAAGAAGAGGGCCTCATTTCAATTGAGGCTCTCTCTTAGTGGGTTTAGCCGCTCTAAAAAAGGGTTTTCTTTGTTGGAAATAATTATCTCCTTTTTTATTCTCATGCTCGTTTGTGTTTATCTCGTCCCTGTTTTTTTTGCTTCTTCGGAATACATAACCGGGCAGCGCCAAAATCTTCAAGCAGCCATGTTTGCGGAATCCTTAATGGAAAGGTTTCGTGCTGAAGCAAGTCTCTATCGACCCCCTCCTGAAACAGATTTTTACTCCAATTTGGAAAACATTTACAAACCAGGAACCGACGCTTTCCCCTATGATTACAGCCGTCTTTCACCATTTTTTTCTGCCACTTCGTATGATGCCAGCAAAAGCTATGTCGTGGCCTACGGCGAAGAATCGGATGACATCAGCAAGGCGACACACAGCAAAACAATGATCATTCATCTTGAATGGAAAAGTTTAAAGAAAAGTGGGAAGCCGCTTCAAAAAAACTACACCTTGGTTTCCAGGGTAGCCCGACCCGCCGGATTTTACCCAACCCTTCTTGAATCTCCCTTACCCGCCTCACCAACTTTTGTCCCCTCTGCCCCAGAGCCTCAAGAGGCCACCAGCCCAAGTCCCAACCCATTCCCCACGGATTCTCCTTCAATCGGTCCTTCTCCAACGCCATCCCCTTCCTCCGGCCCAAACCCATGAAAAAACAAAGCGGACTGACCTTGATCGAAATCCTCATTTCAAGTGTTATTCTATTGATGCTTCTTTCAGCCATTGGCGATCTTTTTCTAACACAAGAAAAGGCCTTTTTCAAGGTTCAATCCCAATCCGATTCAGAACGTTTTGAAGCGGTAATCCTCAATAATTTATCGCGGAAAATACGAATCACCGATTTTGTTACGCAGGGGAGCAACCTTTCGTTATCCTCTGAAATTCCTTTCCCACCCATTCTTTATCACAACTATCGAATCGCGGAAACCAATTTCTCGGGTTATCTTTCAGCTGAAGAACATTGGATTACCTTAGCAAAAGATTCTCTTGCCTCTCAAGTTGAAACCGTACACTTCTACCGGCCTCTTGGTCGGGACGGAGGTTCCATTTATCTTTATGATGGCCCTCATCGCGATCCATGGGAATTGGCTGGATTAAACACAGGAATTCGATCCTCTCCTTCGAATCCAATTGAAAACTTGGAAATGTGGGCTACACGAACGGTCGTTGTAATGCGCTTAACCATGCGAGATCAAGCAGGGGGCATTTTTCAAAATACCGATGCCGTTTATTTGCGGTGCGGGGATTAATCCGATGAACCGCGGGGTTGCTCTCATCACGATATTGCTTCTCATTGCAATCATCTCCACGTTGGTCCTCGGAATTTTCATTCAATCGAATGTTTCCAATCGAACGGATCGCTATGTCGAAGCACTGGGACTGGCAGAAATGGGCCTTGAAGCCGCCCGTGGATGGGCGCAAGATCGGACAGCCCAAGGACTCACGATTCCTCCAATCACTGACAGCCGAATTCTTTGCCATCATTCTCCTTGCGCAACGGTCTCGCTGCACGGTCAAGAAGTAGTTTTTAAAGCCAAAAGAATCCAAGGCAAGCTTGCAGAAGCCATTCCCACATCCGTTCCTGTGTATGATTCTCTGGGACGACTCAAAGAGAAAACACAAATTGGCTATTTTGCGTTTGTTTTGGTTGGGGGTCCTCCCATCGAGATTTACGGCCTTGGGGCCATTGGGCCCAAGGCGGACCAGATTATTGAAGTCCGGGAATTACATGAAATCGTCCGTCCAAGCTCCGCCATACAAGACTTCTTTGCTGGCCTTGGATCGCAAGATAACAGTCTCTCCAAGAGTCAAGCTCCTCCTAAAGAAACAACCTCCTCTCTACAGCCTGGCCAAAATTCTTTGCTTTCGGCTCACCAAGTCTCGAACGAGCCGAACGGAAATTCGGAATTGTCTCTCAAATTGAATTCCATTGCGCCACTTAAAAGGAAGAGTCCCCCTTTGCCTCCGGCTACAGGCGAAGATTCGCTGATTAACACGATGCAAAGATTTCTTGATGCAGCAAAACAAAGTGGTCTCTTCCTTTGGGATCCCGAAGACACGAAGCTCGTGGCAGGCAGCACTTGGGTTCCCGAGGCCAATTGGAATCCCGAGCTAGCACCGGATAAAATTCACATCAAACTCAACAGCTCCGGTGAAACCTGTACGGACGGAAGCAAAGGAGATATTCGAATTCTTAATGGCCTGCCCCGAACGATTCTTTACAGATTTAATGGACAACCGGGAATTCTTCATCCGGTAGGAGATTCAAGAGAGCATTGCTTTAACAGCACAATGCTCGGTCAACACGTGATTTACACCGATGGAAATTTTTCAATTTATGCGGACCCACAAAATGGCTACATCGGAACGTTGAGCTTTGTCGGGCCAGGCAAGATTACCGTGTCTGGACAAATCGCCTCAAAAAGTTTTCTCGAAGAAAATGCCGGAAAATTTCCTCCACCTGAAAACTATCGCTTCAAGTCATCCATCTATGATGTAGGCGCTCTTGTGACGCCTTATCAAATTCTCCTTCGCCCCACCCCCGGACAAGTGGAAGGCTTCAAATCCTCGATGGTGCTGATGCAGATTGGGCAACCAAAAACGCTTCCACTTTCCTGGAATCAAGGCCTACCGGTTCTAAACCTTGACGGGAATTTCACCATCAAGGTTGGAGGCGAGGCTTTTCCCGTTTTACCTCTTGGTTGTCCGATGGCGTGTAGATACCAATACATTTATCTTTACGGAAATCAACTCTTTTATACAAGAACGGCTAACTGGTATCGCTATTACGCTCATGTCTATGAGCAGTTCGACACCAATCTGTTGAAATGTAACCCGGCAGCATCGCCAATCTTGAATGCTGGGTTCCATCGTGTGGATTGGCACGAGGTCAATCGAAATACTGGAGAGGACATGACTTACAACAACCTTTGAAAATGCGAGCTTTTTAGAGAATTGTTAACATTTTATGAACAATTGTAAAGATTGCCTCACAATTGTAACAAAATGGAAATCATCGGCCGAGAGATTCGTCCACACATGGCTCTTTTGACTCCAAAAGATCATCCCGAGGATGAATATCTTTTCTCCCTTCCTAGGCATACAATGAAGGTGGCAGGCAGGCATCCCCTATTATTAACAATTTGTTCACATAAGTTTAACAATTTTTTAAAGACTTTAACAATGGATAAACAATATTGACAAGTCTTTATGATATGATACTTGTAGAGAAACAGAAGAATTGTGGTGTAATAAGTGGGAGGGTAAGGGAAATGCAGATGAATTCTTCGATAAGCGCCATTGCTGAGACTACAGACACGGTTGCAGAAAATTCTGCGAACCGATCTTCGGGCAATGGAATGTCTCTTCCGAACATTCGATGCACACTCGCCACGGCTCTTTCCGATCTTCAGGCAGCGATTCGATTGGTCCACCAAGAATTTGCGAAGGAAAACTACATTGACCCCAACACCCCTTCGTGGATGGAAATCCCAGAACACAATCTTCTTTCAACTTCGGCTACCTTCATAGCACGGTATAATAATAAGGTTGTCGGTACTCTTTCCGTCATTTTAGATTCCTCGATCGGCTTGCCGATGGACGATCTCTATCAAGTAGAAGTCGACGTATTAAGAACTCAACAAAAAACAGTAGCACAAGTCACACAATTTGCTATTGATCGAGATTTCGTCAGCCAAGGTGAAACCAAGAAGATGTTACTCTTCGTACACCTCTTCAAATTGGCAATCCACTATTGCACTTTTATGAAAGTAGACGAGCTTTGCACAATGATTAATCCGAAGCATTCTGCCTTTTATAACTCATTTTTTTCTTTCGAAGAGCTCGGTGGCTTGAAATTATCTCCATCGGTAAACCACGCTCCTGCAATTGCAAAGTGCCTCAATGTTCCGAGATCACGACGAAATGATCGCGAAAGAAACTCTCTCTGCCGAGAGATCTTCGGTAATCCTCCAGACTACGCCATTTTTGAAAGACGAAGTAGCTTGGATGGCGACACCTCAGCAGGAACTGAAAAAGAAGAAATGCAGACCATAGCGCAAGCCATCACGCGAATTGACAACGAAATGACGACTCTCGAATCGGAAAGCCATGAGAGTAACAAAGATAATCGTATCCTCATCGGCAATTTGTTGTCGCAACGCGCCACCTTAGAAGAAATTAAACATGAGTATCGTTCGCTGGAAGCGTGGACCAAACAGCGATCGAATCGTGCACAGAGATCCAAGAACAATCTTTCTCCTTTCGCCGATGTGGTGAGCTCGGTTTTGGAAACATCATGCCGATTAGCACCGGACCGAGTCGAACTCTTTTCCTTACCTTTGGCGTAAAAACGCTGATCTTAGGTCTCTCTACGGCATCTCAATAATTGAAGGGCTTCCCCATTGACCAACGAAAAATCATCGATATGAGTTGGGAAGGGAACAAGTCCGCAGAACTCGCGTCTTGCTCTACTTTGATCGATTTGCTTCGGTATCGAGCGGAACAGCAAGCAGATTTAACCGCTTACATTTTCCTAAAGGATGGCGAAAGCGAAGAAGCCAGCCTTACTTACAGCCAACTTGATCGGCAAGCCCGCTCCATTGCTGCATTTCTCCAGGCGGAAACGGAGCCGGGTGATCGAGTGTTGCTATTACTTCCGCAGAGCCTGTTTTATCTCGCTGCGTTTTTCGGATGCCTTTATGCTGGCGCCATCCCCATACCGGTTTTTCCACCGCGTACTAATCGATCAGATCCGCGGATCGAGGGAATCGTGAAAGATGCGAAAGCGTCCCTGGCCATCACGACGAGTCAGACCACCTCGGGATTAAAAGATTTTACTGGAAAAACTCCGGAGTTTCTAACACTTAAGTGGGTCACTTCGGAAGATCTTGCGCAAGATCGATCTCCAAAATGGAAGCCTCCCGAGACCAAAAAGAACTCCATCGCTTATCTGCAATACACTTCTGGATCAACCCTTGCTCCACGTGGAGTCATGGTGGGTCACAACAATGTCCTCAAAAACCTGGATCTGCTCTGCGGGTGTCGATCTGTGACGTCGCAAAGCCGCTGGGTGAGCTGGTTACCGCTTTATCATGATATGGGCTTGCTCGGCGGAGCACTTTGTTCTCTTTATGCTGGAGGAATGACCGCGCTCATGAGCCCCGTGGCCTTCTTGCAAAAGCCCCTTCGATGGCTACAGGCCATTTCACAATACAAGGCAACTCATACAGCCGCTCCCAATTTCGCGTATGGATTGTGTGTCAAGAATATTCCTCCGGAAGAGCGTAAGCCCCTCGATCTGCGGAGCTGGGAGACTGCTTGGAATGCTGCCGAACCAATTCATCACGAAACGTTGATACGTTTTCAAGAGGCGTTTGGCCCCTGCGGATTTCAATGGGAGGCATTCGCTCCCGGCTACGGTTTAGCAGAAGCGACACTCATCGTATCGAGTCAGTCGATAGGAATTCGACCCTCATTCATGCACGTTGACAAGTCTGCACTTCAGCGAGACCTCATTGTGGAAGTTCTTCCGGAGAGCGAGCACCGAACAACTGTCGTAGGCTGTGGTAAGACTGTTCAAGAAGTGGCCATTGTTGATCCAGTGAAAAGAATCCCTTGTTCCAGCGATCAGGTTGGAGAGATCTGGATATCGGGAGCCAGCGTTGCACTCGGATATTGGAATCGCAAAGAAGAAACCGAGCAAACATTTCACGCCTCTCTTGCGGAAAGTAAAGATCATAATTTCCTTCGGACAGGAGACCTCGGTTTTATAAAAAACGGAGAATTGTACATCACCGGGCGTCTGAAGGATCTCATTATTATTCGAGGGAGCAATCACTATCCGCAAGACATCGAATGGACCGTAGAAAAAAGTCATTCCGCGCTCAAAGAAGCTGGAAGCGCAGCGTTTTCTGTCGAGGTGGAGAGCGCAGAACATTTGGCCGTGGTCGCCGAGGTAAGTCGAGATCTGCTACGAAGAGAACCTGATCTCGAAGAAATATTTACGGCCATTCGGCAGGCCATTTCGGAGGAACATGGACTGCAAGTGTTTGCCATTTCACTTCTTCAGGCAAGGAGCATTCCAAAAACTTCCAGTGGAAAAATACAGCACGCTGTTTGTCGATCTGGTTTTCTGAATCACACCCTCTCTGTTTTAGCAAGCTGGAGGCTCGGGGATGAATTGCCCCTTAAGGCTCCCCTCCTCAATGCCAAAGAGGCCGAGTGAAATTGCAAGGAGCTTTTTGCCAGCAGTCGAATTGAGAATTTGGAGTTATGGGGAAGAACGAAGACCGCGCCGTCCCAGGAGTCGACGCCATTCGTGAATGGATGGTTTCGAAAATTGTGGGAGTCCTCAGCATCCATCCAGGAGAAATCGACACAAAAAAACCATTTGCCCAGTACGGCTTGGATTCACTCGTTGGCATAACCCTCGCGGCTGAACTCGAGAGCTGGCTTAAGGTAAAGCTTCCTGAAACTCTTTTGTGGGATTATCCCACCATCGACTTGCTCGCCAACCACCTTTCCGATCTGCTTCAGGCGGAGAACCAAGGAAAATAGGTGGCAGTGTCACACTCAAGCTGATGGTGTACAGCCGAGTTCGGACAGACTCTGAGCTAAGAGAAGCCATGCAGTTGGTCTATCGGGAATTTGCGAAACATCGTTATGTCGATCCCAATTCCGCGTCATGGAAGGAACTCCCAAAACACAATCTCCACCCCACTTCCGCCACCTTCGTGGCGAGATACCGCCATCGGGTCGTGGGAACCATTTCCGTTATTCTTGATTCGGAGATTGGTTTGCCTCTGGACGACACTTACAAAGAAGAAATTGACAAACTACGACAGCAGAATCGAAAAATCTGTCAATTCACGCAATTGGCTGTTGACCGAACCTTTCTTAAATTCAGGCGCAAAGAAGGAAAGCGGATGAGTCAGCTTTTTGTCTTTGTCCCTTTATTCAAGCTGTCTTTCCAATATTGCGCCCTTCATGCTGTTGATTATTTTGTCATGACCATCAATCCAAAGCATGAGTCTTTTTATAAGAATGTGATGATGTGTCATGAAGTAGGAGACTCAAAGCGTTCTCCTGCCTTGAATCATGCGCCTACTTCCGCCAGAGGGTGCCATGTACAGGAAGCCATGTCTTGGTCGCACAAGAGTCGAATCTGGGCTGAAATACTGGTCAATCCCCCATCTTCTGCCATTCTTTTGGGTCAGGAAGTCTCGGCTGAAACAAGCTAAATCACAAGCCAAATCCAAAATCGCCAATGGCCACACCTGACCCCTTTTGATTCCACCGGCAGGATCTCATTTTCACCTGTTAAAGTCTTTTCCTAAGCGTATGGGACGCAACGATCGGGGGGTCGGGATTACTTAATCAATGTACATTGCATTGAGAATGTTCTTCTACGACAAAGCGAAGGCTCTTGTCACACTTTTAGGGGTCGTTTTCGCTGTTAGCTTAATGTTTACCCAAATCGGTATTTGGATTGGCATGATGGAGTCTTCCTCCATCATCATTGATCACACCCCTGCAGACATCTGGTTGACTTCAAAGAATAGCCGTAACTTCGATTTTTCTCAGTCCATTCCCGAATACATCTATTACCAAGCGCTTAGCGTCCCAGGGGTCAAGTGGGCCGAAAAGCTGATTGTGGCTTGGGGATTGATCACTGAAAAAGAAGGGGGAACCGAATCGATCGAAATCATCGGATACAACCCTGACACCGGGGTTGGTGGTCCGTGGAAAATGAAAGAAGGGGCAACCCAAGATGTAAAAAATGGCTATTTCGTTATCGTGGACCAATCGGCCATGAAAAAACTTGGAAATGTAAAAGTGGGAGAATACCGTGACATTGTATCCAGGAGAGTTCAAGTCCGAGGAATTTCCGAAGGGGCACGAGCCTTCACCACCGCTCCCTTTGTTTTCATGGCTTATGACGTTGCCCAACAACTCGGGCAACTCATCGGTCCTGACAAAACCGCTTTTGTCGTAGCCAAGGTGGCTCCGGGATATTCAGTCCGTGATGTCATTCAACACCTGAAAGAAAAAATCCATGGCGTTGATGTCTATTCCAGCGAAGAGTTTAGTCGAAAAACCCGCTTCTACTGGACGTTCGAAACCGGAATCGGCTCTTCGTTTCTCCTCACCATTGTCATCAGCTTTCTCATCGGCATGCTCATTGTAGGACAGACTCTTTACAATTCGACCTCCGAATACATCAAGGAGTATGGCACGCTCATGGCTTTAGGCGCCAGCAACCTTGACGTGTACAAGATTGTCTTTTCACTGGCCATCATCAGCGGTGTCCTTGGTTTCGCAATTAGTCTTGCTATCACCGCCCTACTCGTGAAAGCCTTAGCCAACATTGGGATGGTGATGGTTATGAAACCCTGGGTTAATTTCTTTATGCTGGGCGTTGCGCTCTTCATGTGCATTTCATCAGCCTTTGTCTCAATCAACAAGATAAAACATCTCGATCCGTACATTTTGTTTATGGGGTAGACCATGTTCATTCCAATTCAAGCACGCGACTTAACAAAGATTTACAAGAAAGGGCCCATCGAGGTTGGGGCTGTTCTTTCCGCAAACCTTCAGTTAAACGAAGGGGAAATTGTCGGACTCACCGGTCCATCGGGAAGCGGGAAGACCACTTTGCTATCGATGCTCGGGTGCATCTTGCGGCCTACGCGGGGCTCCCTCCAGATCTTTGGAGCAGAAATCACCAAGCTCAAACCGCGTGCACTACCGGGGATTCGAAAAAAATACATCTCCTTCATTTTTCAAGGGTTTAACCTCCTTCCTTTTCTAACGGCTTACCAAAACGTGGCTTTGATCCTGAGACTCAAGGGCTATCAAGATGGAAAGCATATGAACGAAAGAGTGAAGGAGCTTCTTTCGAAGGTGGGATTGTCTGATCGAATGCATTTTTACCCCAAAGCATTAAGTGGAGGTCAGAAGCAAAGGGTGGCCATCGCTCGCGCTCTGGCAGCCGATGCCCCAGTCGTCCTAGCAGACGAGCCTACCGGAAGCTTGGACAACGCGAATGGACAAAGTGTGATGGAGATACTCCGAAAACTTGCCAATGAAGAAAAAAAATGTGTCATCGTGGCAACGCACGATAATCGTATCGAGCACTTTTTTGATCGCATCGTCTTTATGGAAGATGGGAAAATAGCCGAAATAGGAAAAAGGATGCTCCTTCAGGAGGATCATGAAGAACCATAAGCTCGAAGCGCTACTGGCAACCATTTTTCTTGGGCTTTCGATAAGTCTGGGTTGTTCGCATTCCTCTGAGGCACCTCAGCCTGCTGCTTCTCCCGAAAGCTCTGCCCCTGTCGTTCCGCCCGCACTCACAGCCAAAGGGGTGGTTGAAAGCCAAGAAAAAGCAGAATTGAGCAGCCGTGTTTCGGGAACCATCACCAGTATTCTCGTGGACGAAGGAAAAACCACGACACAAGGTGAGGTGCTTTGTCTCTTAGATGACAGCAAGATCGTTGCTAAGATGAAACTTGATCAGGCGGCCATCGAAGAAGCAACAGCGCATTGGGCTGAATTGAAAGCAGGAACCCGACTTGAGGAGATCGATCGTGCCCGAAGTGAAGTCAAGCGAGTGAAAGCGATGCAACATCAAGCCGAAACCGAATACGATCGACAGAAACGCCTTTATGAGAAAAATGCAACCACCTTGGTTGAGCTTGAAAAAGCAGAAGAAAAAGCAAAAGAGACCAGCGGAGCACTCGGCGAAGTAAATTTCGAGTTGGAAAAACTTCAACACGGTTCACGTAAAGAAGAAATCGAGCAAGCCCGTGCCATGCTCGAAAAGGCCGAAGCTGAGCTTAATTACGATCGAACCCTCCTTCGAGATTACACGATTACTTCCCCCATGAATGGCCTAGTCACCGACAAGCTAAAGAATGTTGGGGAAACCGTCGATGTCGGCATTCCGATCCTAAGGCTGATTAACCCTCACAAACTCCGGATCCGTGCCGAGTTGGAAGAAGGGGATGTCGGGAAGGTGAAGGTTGGGCAATCGGCCACCGTTTATTCAGCCGAGGATGTCCATCTGGACAAGCCGTTCGTCGGAGAGGTTTATCAGGTGCTTCCCGCATTGAAGAGAAAGTCGATTCGAAACTTCGACCCCTTAGCTTCTTATGACGTGAATTCCGAAAACATTTACGTTCGATTGAAAGATTGGTCCGCCCTGAAAAGCGGCATGTCTGTCCTTGTCCGATTTGAGAAATGAAGCCTCTCTTAGTCTTCTTTATCTTTTCCATGCTGATTCTTCCAGTCTACTCAGAAGATCAAACGAAGACAACCGCCTTAACACTGGATGAATGTATTACCTTAGCCATAAAGAATAACGCTTCGCTAAAAGCATCTGAGATGAATACTTTGGCCTCCGAAGAAGAATTGAATGCTACAAGAAATCTCCAATTGCCCACATTCAAAATTAGAAGTGACTATACACTACGAGATCAACCCGATCTTTTCACGATTAATCAAAATTCGATTCTCCCAGGCGTTCCTCCACAAGACTCTCAGGTTTCTGCCAGAAATCAGTCCTTCTACGATGTTAGCTTCGATGTGGAAAAAAGGCTTTTTGCTGATGATTTTAGCCATACTTTTTCTAGGGCGCAAGATTTGGCTCTCGAAGCCCACTTTGAATCAGAACGGAGAAAAAGACTCCTTGTTTATACGGTGAAAAAGGTTTATTTGGAAGCGGTTAAGGATCAAATGGGAGAAGAAATTCTCACCCATATTTTAGAAGCTAAAAATGAACGTCTCCGGGTCTTAGCTGAGCTTCAAAAAGGCGGGTATGTCACCCAATCGGCAACTTCGACGATGGAAGCAGAGGTTGGCTCGGCCCAACTTGCGATAGACAAGGAAAAAGATAAAAAAGAACTCGCCATCAGCCGGCTTCAGAAGCTAACTTCCTACCCCGAGCCAATGGCTTTAATCCCCACTCCCGAAAATGTCTCCCTGATTATTCCAATCGACCAAATTAGAAATGCCGCATTGAAAAGTCGTGAGGAATTGAAAGTTTTCCTGGCTAAGACTAAGGCGGCTAAAGAAGATGTTGAAATCGCGAAGACCGAAAAAATTCCCGATGTCTCACTTCTAGGAAGATACATCAATCAAAGCAAGACTGGCATTACACGCCCTCAAGTATGGCTTCTGGGGGCCAAACTCGAATGGGCTCCTTTTGATTGGGGCAAAACAGACTCCCAAATAAGAAGCAAAGAAGCCCTCGTTGAAAAAACCACCTATGAACAAAAAGAATTGGCGGACACCATTTTGCTTGAAGCCGAAGAAGCCCGCCAAGCGGTAAAGGAAAAGGAAGAAGAAAGCGACGTGGACGAAAAAGTACTACGGGCTTCTCTCTACAGCTTCAATGAGCTTGCACAAAAATATGCTCAAGGAGAAAACAAACCGGTTGATCTTCTGGAAGCTTGGGCTCATTTAGTGGAAGCTTACAATTTGTATATGACTGGAATTACCAACCTCGATTTAGCTGTAGCGGAACTGGAATTGGCCACATCAACCCCGATTACTCCAGGGCTTCGCAAGAAAGAAATTTACAACCCGAATCTTGATTCGCTCTTAAAAGTAGTTAAAGGTTTGATCAGCAATCAATCGCTTGGTCGCCCTGCAAAAGTGGCTGTCAAACTAGCGGCAAAACCAACTCGACTCGCAGTTAAACACGCACTGAAGACAGCCCATCTCGCTAAGCAGCTTGCTGTCAAACTAGCCAAGCGCCGTTTAAGCGCTTCTTCACCTGAAGTCATCCATTTGACCGAAGTACGAAAGCCAAATCATCTTGCTAAGAAACTCGCTATCAAACAAGCCAAGCATCCTGCAAGCACTGCTCCACGCCGTGCCGCCAACTCGAAAGTTAAGCCACCTGTCAACACTTCTTCGCACAAAGTCGCTCGTTTGCAAGCTAAGCATCTTGGGAACACTGATTCGGATGGAGTCATTCACTTGATTGTGGTGGATGCCCATCCTGTTCATCCGCGACATGAACAAGGAATCCTTCACATCACTTACGAGAAACAATCCCTAAGATGACCGACCCTTTCCAAGGTTTACTGGCTGAAGAATTTTCTAGAAATCTCGGATGGATAAGTCCGGAAGAGCAAAAGAGACTCTTTGATACGCGCGTGGCGGTCGCCGGTGCAGGGGGTGTCGGAGGGGGACATATCCTTACCCTCGCGCGGCTTGGTGTTGGCCGCTTCAGCATCGCAGACCCCGATCGCTTCGAGAAAGCCAACATGAATCGCCAGCTTGGTGCAAACATCCATACGCTTGGGAAAAACAAGGCTGAAGTTCTTGCTCAAATGGTGAAAGACATCAACCCTTACGCAGATGTCCGAGTTTTTCCTGAAGGGGTGAAGCCTGAAACACTGGAGGCCTTCCTTGAAGGAGTCGACATTTACGCCGATGGGATTGATTTCTACGCGATTGACGTCCGGCGATCGGTTTTTCAGCGAGCAAGAGAAAAAGGAATTTATGCCATCACCGCGGGTCCGATTGGTTTTGGGGCCACCTTGCAAATCTTTTCTCCTCATGGCATGTCATTTGACGATTACTTCGGAATCACCGATAAGATGAGTTATGTCGAAAAAATGTCCTGCTTCGTGGTTGGTATTGCTCCGAATCCATACCACTTAACTTATGTCGACCTGTCAAAAGTTGTTGTTGCCGAAAAGAAAGGTCATGCCGTCTCGCTGGCTTGCACACTGGCCTCATCCTTGGTGACAATGAGTGTGGTGAAGATTGTCACAGGCCGTGGTGACCTCAAGTGCGTCCCCCATTTTCTACAGATTGACTTGTTTCGAGGGAAATTCAAGCAAGCCGTAATTTGGGGAGGGGCAAGAAATCCGATTCAAAAGCTGAAAAAGGCCCTTTTCATGAAAAAGGCGATCGGGTGGGGTCTCAAGGAATAGATGATTCAAGAGCTTGTGGAAGCTTTTGGATCACGCTATCCAACGTCCTACATCGAAACGCACATTATCAACCCTGCTCCAAATGCCGATTTTCTTTTCATCGATCTCATTTGATTCCGGTTATCAGGGCATGATTGAAAGGAAGCCTCAGGTGCTTAATTTTTGAAAATCCGGCTGTTTTGAGTCTATCTTCGTTATCTTTAACTGAGTAAACACTCCCCTCGCCCGTGGCCACGGCAAGAAAGTAGAGTGACATCGCTCCTGCCGCAATGTCGCCAGTCTCATCATCATTGCTGACACTTTGGAAAAGCATAAGGACTCCTTCCCCGGGCAAAGCGTCATGGCATTTCTTGAAGAACAATTGATTCTTTTCTCTTCCGTAGATATTCGCCATGTGACAATAAGAAATCCCATCCATCCTGGACGGAAACGGATCCTCAAAGAAATTTCCGGGATGGACGCTAATTTTTTCAGAGAGCCCTTCTTTTTGAATCTCCTTTTTAGCCAATTCGCAAACCGTGGGAAGATCGAAAATGGTCGCTTTTAAGTTCGGATATTGTTTCACAAGCGCAATACAGTTGGTTCCATCTCCCCCTCCAACATCAACAAGATGATTAAGCCGCTTGCATTCTTTGGCATTGGAGACGAAGTGTGGATTGGTTGTCTTGGAAATGCACTGCATGCCATCGTGAAAAATCTGCTGGAGATCTGGGTGTACCGACAAGCGATCATAGAGCGTATTCCCTGGCCCCGTGAAAAGTTCTAACCCCGTATTTCTCCCCTCCTTCACCGATTTTTCCAGATCAAATAATGATCGGTAAATGATGTATTGATGAAAGTCCAGCATGGGAAGGATGTTGTTTGGGCTCTCTCTGACAGCTAAGCGATCATAAATGACGTCATTTCGATAAGTTCCTCGCTTTTTGTTCTTTACAATAAGTCCAAAGGCACAGCAAGCCAAGAGCAACGCTCGCACGCTTCCCTCAGACAGTTTAAGGTAATCCTTGATTTGTTGTAAGGTGCTGTTGGGCTGCCGATGGAGAAAGTCGAAAAGTCCGATATGATATCCCACCACCAACGACTCGAATCCGAAATATCCGAATGTCACCATCTTTACTTTTTCAAGTCTCTGCTTGGTTAACGCTTTGAAAATCATCTCAACGAATGACTTCAACATTTTTATCCTCCGAATTAAAGTGTGTAGAGAAAAAATGTAACTTAGTCTGCGCTGAGCACCCTAATGTCTTTCCAGAAGACCGACCTGGTGTCGATCAAAAAAGGCAGAAAAAGGGTATCAGCACTATTGAGATGAGGATCCAGAAAGCGAGGAGAGCTCACGGTAGCAAATGCAATAATCACTCCAGTTCGGTTTGCAACCTTTATTGCTCTTTAATTTGGCACGAAAATTGTTTTTTAGCAAATAAATAACCTCTCCGATTTTTATTGAAGACCGACACGGTATTGATCAAAAAAGGCAGAAAGAGGGTATCGGCGTTATCGAGAAGAGGACCCAGAAAGCGAGGAGAGCTCACGGTAGCAAATGCAATAATCACTCCAGTTTGGCTTGCAACCTTTATTGCTCTTTAATTTCGCGAGAAAATTATTTCTTAGCATAACATCTTTTTTTTCAAGAGCTACCTGAAAAGTCCTCCCTCGAAGTTACCTCTTCGAAGCACATTTTCAAGCGGGAAGCGAAGAGACCGAGTGCTCGGAGGAGCGCTATGGCCAACTCTGAACAACATGACGGCTATCTCTTTCTCCAAGTGAAATGTCTCTGAAAGCCTTTGATAGGCCTCCTTTACTTGTTTGATTTGTCCCATCGAGAATCCAGCCGTTTCTCCTGATCGAAGTCTCTCAGACAGAAACGTCGTGCTTGCAAAGGGCTGGAAGCTAAGCCCAAGACTTGTCGCTGAAAGCCACACACGTTCAAGGATTCGCCCTGCCTTCACGAAATCAACATCCGAGTCTCCCTGGACTGCAACCACTCCAAAAGCAGGTGCGGAAAGATAAGTATGTTTTGCTTGTTTGGCAAAGACATTGGACAACCCAAACCGATTCATCGTCTGCAAGAAGCCCCAATGGCCAAGAAGTCGAAAGAAGAGTGCCTGAGGAAATGACAACTCAAGCGTCTTGATGTGCAGACCATTTCGGCTGCTCCTTGCTTCTTCATCACCCCATCGGAGTTGGTGGAAAAGAAAATCGTGAATTTGTTGGTGTTCCAAGATAAACCGATCTCCAGCGACGACAGCTTCAGCAACGGCTTCCCTTTCTTGTCGACTTTCAACCAATCGAACATGTCCATCCTTTATTGAATCTGGAAGGAACATCAGAGTAGACTTTTCTTTTTCGGTCAGCGGAGCTGAACGAAACGACTTTCGATTGGTGGTTCTTTTGGAAATCCATGGAGAGAGTGGATCTTCTTTTATTCCTAATTCCTTGATTTCCAATGTGGCGACAAGATTTGCATTCTTGTCATCTGAGACAAGCTGGACACCTATTTCACATCCAAATTTCGATGCCGCAATCACGGCATTTTCAATCAAGGCCCCGTGAGCCACCCGAGCTGCTTTTTGGCGAAAGTTCAAGAAAGACTGATCCCGTTCAGGGACATTGTAGAGGTCGACGAAATTCCCACGAACGGACAATTCCCAAGGTTGCGAATTGTCCCCCGAAGGAGCCAGGATCGCTAGCTCCAGTATTTGCCTTACCCGCGAGGCTTCAATGTCCATGGAACCACCCCATAGATCTGGAAGTTGCCGAAGGCAACTTTCCTCTTCTCATCATGAAGAAGGTGTGTCTCATAAATGCATTCCTAATAGGCGACGTTTTCGCGGTGGATTGTCCGAGAAATCAAAATTGTCATGCTCCCTTTTTAGGGGGTATGACAATTTTGATTTCGAAGGACAGGGTACCGCCGCGAAAACATTCGTCCATAAGGGCATTTATGAGACCGCTTCTAAAATTGTGTCATGAATTGGCCGTAGAACATTGGCCTTTCGTTGGTGGAGTTCGGTACAGGATCCAGTGGATAGCCGAGATCCATTCGAATGGAAGTGTCTTGTCCAATCGAGGCTCTAACTCCATAGCCGGCACCTGTGAGGTGCCGTTTCGCTGTTTCTCCTACTTGAGGAAAGCGTAGCGTCGCATAACCTGTGTCTACAAAAAAAGCTCCCTGCAAACTGTTCCCTCCGGAGGTCACAATTGGAATTCGCAACTCTGCACTTAAATTCCAACCTGAATCCCCAAGAAACTCTGATTGTGCGTAACCCCGAACCGAATCCGGTCCTCCGAGAGGAAATTGCTCCGTAATGCTGAGCGGACTGAAAGCATACTGTGTGGACCCCCGCAGTACGATGAAATCACTCGAGAAGATCCTTTGGATGTGGGCGAAATCGGAAGAAATCTTCGTGAAGGAATCATCGGCCGCTACGCGGCTTGCTTGAATATCACCCGGGGCCATCCCGCCAAACCAGGTTCCCAGTCCTTGAGTTAAGGTGAAGTCGAAAAAGTTCTTTGCTTGAGTTCCTCCCCAATGCTTGACATAACCCAAGGCGAGTTCCCGAAGTTTGTCTCGGCTGGTCAGGATTCCACCAAAAATAAAATTTCGTACGTTCTTATAATAAAATGTTGCAGAAATGTCCGAACTCTGCACGCTCGTGCGCACCAAAGGCTGTGTTAAACTGACGCTATAGATGGTGGCGGCACCCCGAATGTCCAACACTTGCAACTCTTGCCCCACTTTGATGTCCGCATCATCCCACGTCACGCCAAGTTTAGCACCAGAAGAACTAATCACGCGCGTGTAGGATGCTTCAGTAAACGGATTTTCATCGGAAGGGAAAGGATAGATCTGGCGCAGAGTCAGGTTGTCCCCACCGCCGGTTAAATTGCCATGCCAAACCGCGAAACCCAGCCGATTAAGCCCCACAAACCGATTCCCGAAATTATTGTAATCCAAAACCTCGTGAAGTGGTGTCTTGTCGCTAACGTGGATAATGATGTCGGTGGTTCCAGGATCCTTGCCAGGACTTAAAAACGATTGGACGTGGAGATCAGGAAACTCGTTCAAAATGAAGAGGGCCTTTTCAAACTGTTCTGACTGCAAAACCCCATGAGTAAGGGTGGGCTTTAAAAAGTACTGGAAAAAAGAAGTACTATAAGCATGATTGCCCTCGATTCGGATTTCTCCAATTCGGCCTTCAATGACATCAATTTCCACAATTCCATTCCGAATGTCCTGAGGAGGAACATAAGCGCGAGCTAAGAGATAACCTTTTTTCTGAAAAAGTTTCGTGAGCGACATCGCAATTTGACGGAGGATAACCAGGGTTATTTCATGCCCCTCATAGGGAGCGATTTCAGCTTTGATTTCTCCCCCTGTCAAGACTGTGTTTCCGACAACGCGAATTTCCTTAACAAGGAATTTCTTTGTAAGCAAGTGAGGGGACGGCTCCTCCTCGGCAACAGCCAGCCTTGGCATTTGCGCTAAACAGACAAGGACGAGAAAAAGCGCAAAGTACCTCAGAACTGCTTCCTTACAAAAAAGTTGAATAAGAGCGAAAGGACTAAACTTAAAGCTAAGCTCGTCGTTAAAGGAATGTATAAGACAAACCCCCTCTTTTTAATGATGAAGTCCCCTGGAAGGCGGCCAATCCAAGGAACTCGTCCAACGAGATGAAAAACCAATCCAAGCACAACAAAAAGAACTCCGATAAAAAAGAAAACCTGGGCCAAGAAACGAAGGTTCATAGAATTTGACTCCATGTCAAATTATGGAACGAATGATGGAGTCGTCCCATTCTGGGAGGCCTTCGGATCTCTCCTGACTCCAATGTGTAGGCGTTCATAAAACTTCTCTCACGTTCATCTCCATGGGGGTCAAGCCTTTCTCGAAGTATCGGATGGCCACTTCAGTGGCAGTCCTCCCCCGCGGAGTCCTTTGCAGAAAACCTTGTTGAAGCAAATACGGTTCGCATATTTCCTCCAAGGTTTCAGGGTCCTCACCCAAAGCCCCTGCCAACGTTTCAAGCCCCACAGGGCCCCCACCAAATCGCCGAATTAAGAATTCCAGATAACGTCGATCGACGTCATCCAATCCGATCGCATCAACATTTAAGGCCTGCAGTGACTGGCGCGCAAGCTTAAGGGTAATCAGCCCATCTCCAGATACGGTTGCAAAATCGCGAACCCGACGGAGCAATCGATTGGCAATTCGGGGTGTGCCACGTGAGCGTGATGCAATCTCGCTCAACGCTTCCTTTTCTCCATCAACCGACAAGATTCGTGCAGAGCGAAAAAGAATCTCTCTTAATTCTTCGGGCAAATAAAAATTAAGGCGGAAAACAATTCCAAAGCGATCACGAAGTGGAGGAGCCACCAAGCCTGGTCGCGTGGTTGCGCCAATCAACGTGAAGTGTGGAATAGAAATGGTTGCCGCCGCTGCTGCCAGCCCTTTTTGAATTACGCGATGGAAAACATAGTCTTCCATCGCTGGGTACAGAATTTCCTCGATTGGACGCCGGAGTCGATGAATTTCATCAATAAAGAGGACATCGTTTGGTTTCAAAGATTTCAACACCACAAGCAAATCGATTGGACGTTCGATGGCGGGCCCTGAAGTCACCTTCAGCCCAACACCAAGCTCATGAGCCACCACATGCGCCAAGGTCGTCTTTCCAAGACCTGGGGGACCATAAAGCAAAATATGGTCCAGCACATCACCACGCTTCTTCGTGGCTTCGAGAAAAACAAGAAGCTGATCTTTCACGTTCTCTTGACCGAGATATTCGGTTAACCGTCTTGGACGGAGGTGTTCCTCGAGCGGCTTCTCTTCCGAAAAAAGTTCTCGGCTTAGCAGATCGCTTTTCATGAAACCGGGGTTCCTAGTTTTTTCAACGATAGGTTCACAAGCTCATCAACCGAATGATCGTTTCCGGGAATGCTCTCCACGGCCTTTCTCGCTTCATGCGGCGAGAGTCCAAGGTCTCCCGCGAAAGGAGCTGCCTTATCCTTTAAGTCCCCAACCAACCGTTGCGCCAGCTTTTTCCCGACTCCCGGAATTTTCTCAAGCGCCTTGGTGTTCCCATCTTGAAGGTATCGGCTTAGTTCTGGTAACGCCATACCGCTTAATAAAGACATGGCGAGCTTTGGCCCAACACCGGGAACTGTCAGTGCCAACTGAAAAAATTTTCGTTCGGCTTCCGATGGGAACCCATACAATACTAGGTTTTCTTCTCGAATAAACAACGAGGTGTAAAGTTTCACTTCACTGTTCGGCTTCGGGAGATAGGTTGTTGGAACCATGACTTCGAGGACAAAAAAACCGACGTCTAAGTGAAGACGTCCTAGCTCGTTCCCCAGAGCCTTTCCCCTAATTAAGTAGAGCATCGCTCACAAGCCCAAAGCTTGCAAAGACAAATGACAAAATGCCACAGCAACAGCATCGGCAATATCATCTGGCCCCTTAATCTTTTGGTTGAGCAAAATCTCCA
>JABDET010000027.1 GCA_013286945.1 Candidatus Melainabacteria bacterium | reverse complement strand
CAGGGCCACCGCGAAGAAGCCAAGCTCTTGGGGGGGGAGCAGTGTCGCCAGAAAAAGTTGCGGCAGCCCAACTGTGGAGAGCCACGCAGGGATTTCCGAGATGGCCAGGGGAAGCCCATACCGAAGCATCGGAGAGAGGAATCGAAGTCGTGGAGAGTAAGGCCCCTGAACCGTTCTCCGAGCGACCAGCATTACGAAAATGCTCGTTAAGAACATGAAAACGAGGTAAGTTGTAGCCACGAAGTGGGGGTCTATTATAATGAAGAAGCCAAAAGATAGTGTAGCGATCCAAGCCAAGCTTGGGAGGAGTTGAAGTTTGTTCCACGAGGAGATGTTCTTCACCATGATTGAAGCAAGCGGGGGCCACTGCAGAGCGTAAATAAGAAACAATCCCCAAAGATACCACCGGGCCATGGAAACAACCGAGGTGCTTTGCGCCGACAAAAGCCAAGGCATGAGCCAGTGGCCGAGAAAAAGAATCGGAGGAGCTAAAACGAGCGCGAAAGTTGTACCCGAAACCCAGGCGCTCCCTGCTTCTTCCGGAGACTTACCCGAAAAGTAAGCCACCGCGTCCGAGAGTCCGAGCATGGCAAGCATTGCAAGAAAAGGAGACCAACTTTGGATCGCGGCAAGCTCGCCCCGCCCCGAAGGGCCGAGGAGCCGTGCGGACAAAATGCCGGTTGCCACACCAAAGACCCCTTGAAGAACGCCTGTGCCCATGGTTATGATAATCTTCTTGCCAAAGGGAGATCCTGACAAATTGCTTATTGTGAAAATGGCGTTCCTCCGGTTACCGCTTGGGCGTTTCTCTTTTCAAACACAACGATGATCGTTTGATAAGTTGGAGCATCGTAAATTTCTTGGTGAATTAGGTTCATTCCGGGAATTTGGCTAATGTAAGCAATTTTGCGGGTCCCCCCTTCACCAAACCATCGGCTCCACCAGGTTCCCTCGAATTCAGCTGGAAGTTTCACTTCGTCTACAAGCAGGAAGCCTCCCGGCCGAAGCGCGCCGCATAATTTGTTCACGATCTTTTGGATCTGATTCCACCCATGAAAATAAGAGAGAACTTCCATGGCGAAGAGGAGGTCGAACTTCGCTTCGATATGATCGTGGGCGATGTCACGCTCCTCCACAAAAACGTTCTTGCACGGTGCCAAACGCTTTTTAGCCCGCGAGCATGCTACGGGGGAGAGATCCCAGGCGGTCACGGAGTGACACCGTTTGGCCAGCTCTTTTGTGAAGCTCCCTTCGGCGCAGCCGACTTCAAGCGCGTCTCCCCAATGCTCCCCACCAATCTTCTCCTTGAGTGCTGAGAGAATGCGAGCGTGGCGTTGTTTCTCAATTGGGCTTTCGAAATCCCACTCAGCGATGAGGTGAGAGCGATCCGCATTTTTCTTTGGATTCACGATCCATCGTTCAGAAACAATCGTGGCCAACATTCGAGCTCGAACATACCCGAGCCGAAGGTCTTCGTAACCTGGAAGTTTTTTCATCCAAGCTGGAATCAAACGAGCGGACTCCTCGTGCACCAGAGGTTCACGTCTTCATCGTCTTTGCCTTCGAATCGGGCCATGAAGGGGGAAATCTGGATCGCCTCGGCCTTCTTTTCGGTTTCGTTGATCCAGTAAATGACAAATCCTTGCTCCTCTAAAAACTTTAAATAAGCTTCCGGAGAAAAGCCGGCTTGACGAAACCCTGCTGGCCAGAATCCTGTCATGATCGTGAGTCTTGGATTGGCCTTGATGATCATGGACGCCCCTTGGAGCACTTTCCATTCCGCGCCGACCACATCAATCTTCATGAAGTCGATTGTCTGAAGCAATGGCTGGAACTCATCGAGCCTGATGGCGTCAAGCTCAACCTCAGCTTTATTCCCGGGAAATGGATAAAGCCGGTGCATTGTCGGATCCTGCGAGAGATAAAATTTGATTTTTTCTCCCCGGTCCGATACCGGTTGGTTGATCAAGATAACGTTGTCGTAGCCGTTTTCTTCCACATTTTTTTTCAACAAAGCGAAGTTGTTTGGAATCGGCTCGAAAGCGAAAACTTTTCCTTGTTTGCCAGTCAGTTTGGCAAAGATTAAAGTGTAGTAGCCGATATTGGCCCCGATGTCGAGGACGATGTCTCCTGGGCGAATCGTTTGTTTGACAAGTTTCGCGGCCAGTGCTTCATGAACTTCGTCAAGAGAAAGACGCAACGCATCCGTGGGATCTAAGGTCATCCGGTGGCCATGAACATGCGCGGTGGTTGACTTGAGTGAGGAGAGGATGAATTCGTGTAGCCAGTTGAGGATGGGAACTCGCCGTAAGCGGCGGCCTGAAAAAGGTTGCGCCACTTGCCTGTAAAGTGTCAGAATGGCATGGCGGACATTCACTCGACTTCCTCCAACCATCCCTCATCGTACCCGCTCATTTCCAGCCCCACAGCACTTCTTGTTGCAATTTGCCTGGCCGACGACAGAATCCTTTCCGACGAGGGGAACATGCCGCGACAAGGGAGGTTAAGAAAATGCTTTCAAGGAATGACTTTGCATGGGAACGATCAAGGTGGAAGCCATTGAGGAGAAGTGGCAAGAAGGCTTACGAGAGCCATGGCAGCAATTGCAGGAAGCCTCTCACGAAAGCTTTGTATTTCAAACTTGGGAATGGTGCACCACTTGGTGGCGTCATTTTGGAGAAGGATTGAAGCCGCTGGTCTTAGCCGTTCGTAATGAAAACGACCTCATCGGAATTGCGCCGCTTTATGTAATCAAAAGACCGTGGGGAGCTTGCGTTCGATGGATCGGCACCGGAATATCAGATCGCCTCGGGTTTCTTGCGTTCCCTGGTGCCGAAGAAAAAGTGGCGCAAGCGGTTCTTGATTTCCTGGAGCAAGAACAGAGCGCCGATTTGCAGGAGCTTCCCGATCACTCGCCGATTGTTCAAATGGCTGAGTCACACCACTGGCTGAAATTATCACAGGGGAGATCGTCTTATATCCATCTTCCCCAATCCTGGGAAGCCTACGCGGGAACCTCGTGCGAAAAAATTCCGGTCAATGTTGAACATGCTTTGGAAAAAATTCACAATGAAGTTGGAAAGGTCACCATTTTACAAGCATCGTCCTTAGAAATGGAGAGCTCCTTGGAAGCCCTTTTTCTTCTGCACACGCATCGATGGCAAGCCCGTGGCTTACCCGGAGAATTTCATGCGTCGAATGTTCGGGCCTTTCATCGTGATTGGGTTAGTCTCGCAAGCCGGAACGATTGGATTAGGCTCTATCTCATACGCGTGAACGACTCCATTCTTGCGGTCGAATATGCGTTCCATTATCACGAACGCATGTACGGTTATCAGAGTGGGTTCGATCCGACTTATGCCCGGTACCGATTGGGCGCTTTGCTTTTTGCTTACGCCATTCGACGCGCCATTGAGGAACACTGCTCCGTTTTTGATTTCTTGAGGGGGGAAGAGCCATACAAGAGAGAGTGGCAGGCGCAAACGCTCGAGCACGCCCGTGTCTGCCATGCCCGCGGTTTGGCGGCGCGGCTCTGGCGCGCTTGGATTGCACTCCGTTCTCGCTGAAGCACGATGTCGAGGATCATTCGATTTCTTTAATGAATTCTTGTTCCGCCCCTGCAGCAGGAAACGGGTCCACAGCGTCCTTTTTTAACCATGTTTTTACCCATCTTCGAAGCGAGTGTTGCAGCGTTTCTCCCCATCGCAGCTTCATCTTAAACTTGAGTAGCGAATCGGTTCCACCGAGTGGAACTCGTCGGAGGCCGTGCAAATCATCTTTCTCACTTGATATTCCTCCCTCGGCGAAGAGCGCGCCGCGATAGCCAGACTGCTTTGCCAGTCTCATCACGGAGGGACTGGTTTCTCCATAGGGATAGGCAAGAAAAGCCACTGGAGTGTCAAGAATTCCTTCCAACAAAGTTTTTGATCCGGCAAGCTCGTCTTTGAGATGAGCCGGGTCAAGATGCCCAAAGGAGCCATGACTCCGTGAGTGGGACTGAAAAGAGAATCCCCCTTCTTTCATTTCTTTGATCTGTTCGAGCGAAAGTAATGAGAGGGAATCAAATCCCTTTTTTCTGTCCCATTCATTGGTTTGGCCGATCAGGTCCCCAACCAAAAAAACGGTTGCCCTAAGGCTAAGTTTTTTTAGAATAGGAAGCGCTTTCGTGTAAACACTCTCATAACCGTCATCAAACGTGATCACGACTGGCCGATTGGGAAGCGGAGTCCCATGCTCTCGCCAATTCATCCAGTCATCAAGCGTGATGCAATGATAATCATGATCCACCAGGTATTGCATATGCTCTGCAAAACGGGAAGACGTGACACTGATGGCTGGATAATTTCCGAAAGGTTCTCCAATGTTGTGATAAACCAAGATCGGGACGCGTCGGTAAAGCTGTTTTTTTATTCGTTTTAGATCTCCGCCGGCATCCGCGATTCCTTGAAATTGAGCTAAAGAGATTTTCACGCCGAGAATCCACCGATTCATCTTCCGCAACCAGGATAGATTTAGCGTCGGACATTTCAGTGCTATGGATGCCAAAAAATCGGCCGGCTTCCGGCAGTGCCATAATGCATTTCTGAGTCCACGCTTCAGGAGGTTCCCTCGGAACAACCGGTTCAAGGGGGAGTCATTGCGGGACCACGGGTGCTTCTCAAGAAAGACGACACTGGTGCGTCCGGCCCAATACGATTCTTGAACGAGATCATTACTCTGTTTCAAGTTATAATGATAGGCTAGCGCTTTGGGATTGTAGACAAATTCAAGCCCTCTCAAGTAGAGCCGGCAGCCCAATTCCAGCGTATCCATTTGGCGGTAAAATCTTTCGTCATAACCACCCAAAGCTCTTAAATGATCGAGTCCGACAGAGGTGTTCGGATCGGTGGTGGCGTTCTCCGGGAGCGGCATCTTGTAACCCGACTCTATCCATTCTTTTTCTTCCCGCTTTTGCGCTTCTAAGAGATCCGAAGGGCTGTCGGGATGAATCTTTGTGAGCCCAATCACAACGAGATTTTGCCGCATCGCATGACAGCGAACATGTTGGCTCAAGAGGTCCGATGTGATGATGATGTCGTCGTCAAGGAAAAGGACGATGCTTCCCTTGGCGTTTTGGATGCCGACATTATTGGCTGCTCCTGGACCTTTGTTGGTTTGCGTAAAGATCCGGAGCGAGTATGGAAAGTGTAGCTTATTTAAGTGCGATTCGACAGGCTCGGTTGAGCCGTCATCGATCACCAAGACTTCAAAACGATCAGGAGGGTAATCTTGTTTGGCGAGGGCTTCTAATACTCTAATGACGCTTGCAAGACGGTTATACGTTGGGATGAGAACCGATAGTTCAATAGGATTCATCGTGTCAAACGCTCAGTACCAAGAATTTTAAAAGAAAAGCGCTTATCCTTCTTGCCTCCGAACTTTTGAATGATTAGAGAAGGTGGGCTTAGAAACTATGCCCATGATGACGAGGACAATCAAAGGAATTAAGTGGTGCTGTCTCCTCTTCTTTTTTTTAGTTCTCTTTGATCTTCTTGTGGCTTTTTGTTTTCCTCCGAAGCATTATTGCGTGTGGCCGCCTCACTTGCGTAAAGTTTTTCGGCCTGACCCCGATGTCTTGGTAGGAATCGAGGGGCCTGCGAGATTCCAGACTAATGCGCTTGGAATTCGGGGCGATGAGTTTTCAAATGATCAGAAATATCGGATTCTTACGGTGGGGGGGAGCACCACGGAATGTTTTTACTTGGATCAAGCCAAGACGTGGCCCGCGCTTCTCGAAGCCGATCTCAATCGTCTGAATCAAAATCGTGTTTGGGTGGGCAATGTGGGACGAAGCGGCCTTTCATCACGGCATCATATCCTCGCGTTAAAATATCTCCTTCCGCAATATCCAAAAATCGATCTCGTGGTTCTTCTGGTTGGTGCCAACGATTTTCTCATGAGCGCTTGCGATCCCAACTATGATCCGTTTTTTCAGAACAAGCGCGGAGCAGTGCAAAAGCTTTGCGAAGCAGAGTTTTCAGTGAACCCGCAGTCTCGATTTTATAAGAGGACGGTTACCTGGCAAATCCTCCGGTGGGTCAATCTTTTACTCTCAAGATATCATGACTTTCAAGACAGCCGAGGGAAAAATCTCGAGAATTGGGGGGAAGAACGGGAACACGCCACTCGAGTCGTTCAACAAGCACCTGATTTATCGGCTGCTTTGAACGAATATGCACGGAACCTTAACACCTTGATTGACCTAGCTCGGCAATCTTCGGTGCGGGTTATTTTTTTGACCCAGCCTTCACTATGGAAGGCCAATCCTTCAAAAGAAGAGCGACGGCTCCTTTGGATGGGGAAGATTGCCAAGCACGGGGAATCAAGCCGAGTCTATTATTCCGAAGAGGCTTTGGATCATGGCCTCCGGCAGTTCAATCAAACGCTCCTTGAAGTTTGCAAACGAAGACAGGTTGATTGCATCGATTTGGCGGGTCTACTCCCGAAGAGTACATCCATTTTCTACGATGACATGCACTTTAACGAAAATGGAGCCACGCAGGTCGAAAAGATTATTTTACGTTACTTGCGCAACGAAAGGCAGCCAAGCGGCTAAGAACGAAAACAGTTTCCGTGAATTGAAATGAGTGAAAAGCATAAGCGACTTCAACCCTTCATGGCGAGAAATTCCTGAAAATCTTTATGACAGCGGAAGGCTTTGGGTGGAGCGCATCATAGAAATCTTCCTCTCCGCAGGAGCATTTTTGAGGGTCAAAAGAGCCTAAAACAACGATCCCATCCTCTAGGGCCAAACGCCTATAATAGTCCTCAGCTTTACTGAACTCCCCAAGAAGACCGGACTGCCTCAAATGACCATAGTAATCGGGATGAAACGGTGGGAGAAAGAAGATCACCCTGACTCCGTCGTGTTTCGCAACTTTTACGAACTTCTCAAATTTGGTTTGAGCTGTTTCACTCATTGCCGGAACGTCGGGTTGATATTGAAATGCTTCAGTCTCCGCCGCAGCTCTAACCGACGAAACCGAGGCCACTCTCATGGCCTGGCCGTAGCGGAGGCTTCCGTCTTTTAACCGCATTGCGTAATGATCCAGTGTTTGGCCAGTCGGCACGTAGCAGAACTTCTCCCCGTTTTTAAGAGTGCGAAAAATTTGGTGAATGGCCACCTGAAAATAGCTCGGGGAAATGAGGGTTGAATACCGCAATCCGATTGCTTTTGCGTAAAGCCAGGCTTGTGCTTCTTTTTTATCCGGCAAGCCTGCTCGACAGGCTAATCGCTCGTAATCATCTTTGATCGATAGCCAATAAACTGGATTCGGAGTGCGACCAACGCGGAAGAGCCATGGATCAAGCTCCAGAATGAGAAGTGCTGGTTTGAGATTTCTCCGGTGGTACATTTCGTAAATGGCGAGATAATCTTCAAGGGTTGCGTCGCTCACACTGTTGTTAAAAAAGCTTTTTCCCCCGAACAGATCAGCGCCGATTTGCATGGAACGGCTGGAGCCAAGGACCACGGTCTCATTGGGGAGCGCCAAACTGGAAATATAATACTTCTGCACTAAACGTTCGTTGTAGTTTGAGACATTCGCAACGTTGTAACCGGATCGAAGCAACTGAGCCAATCCTGCTTCGTACCTACCTTTGCTAAAAAGATGACTGGGGTCAACAAAATAATTGACACCGATGAGGACAATCACAATCGGTGCAAGTTGAAGAATCTTCCGTAGCAACATATTCACTGGCTTACCCTTTTAAGCGTTAGACGCTCATTCCTTCGTGTGGCAGCCCTTTCAAGGGTTGAAGCTTTTTCGACTGAAAAATCAATAATCAGGGTATATCTAATAAAATGAATCAATTTAAACGGTTTTTCGTACTTCTCGCGGTGTCCTATGCGATGCTGTTTCTTTACTCGGACGGCACGCTAGCCAGTGAAAGCGAAAAGCTACCCACCACACGATTGCGAGCCGATATCAACAGTCAAGAACTTTCTGACCGGATACTTAAAGCCTACGACAAGATTAAGGACCTCTCGGTTAATGTGCATTTTAACTTCAAGCTCATCAAGGCAGGTCTTGATTTCGACGCAACAGGGGAATACTTTTATAAGCAGCCAGACAGAACTACACTGGCGCTTCATGGCTTTATGGCGTCCCGCGTTGCTCAGCAGGAAGAGGCTATCCGAGCTACTAACATCCTGGCCGCACTCCGGAAAAACATCACCCAAGAATATGACGCAGGCATCGTTACTCAAATGACACTTGAAGGGCAGCCTTGTTACACGGTGGAGCTGACTCCCAAGACGAAGGAAAATGTTTCAAGAATTATTATCTGGATTAATTCAGATAAATATACAATGCCACAGGTCATCATGCAGTATAGTGATGGTTCGAGACTGCTTCAACGCAAGCAATACACGCTACTCGATAACGTATACGTCGTGCAGGAAATGGAGACAGATTATGTTTCCCCGAAAGAGGAGCTTCAACTGTATGCAACATTCGGGAAATACTTGATTAACAAGGTGATCCCTGACAGCACGTTTGAAGATCGACCTCCTTCCAATTTAATCAGCCCATTTTAAGATTAACGAAGGATTGCCAGCGAAATTTGGGCAAAAGGAGAATTGATGACAGAAAC
This sequence comes from Candidatus Melainabacteria bacterium, assembly GCA_013286945.1. Classification (GTDB taxonomy): domain Bacteria; phylum Vulcanimicrobiota; class JABDET01; order JABDET01; family JABDET01; genus JABDET01. Next base: position 14,530 of record JABDET010000027.1, on the reverse strand, counting down.
AATCACGATTGAGCGCATCTATCGGACCACCATTGATGACCTGTGGGACCTCTGGACAACTAAAGAGGGGATTGAGTCATGGTGGGGTCCAGAGGGATTCAAAGTGAAAGTGCATGAGCTTGCGTTACGCGTCGTCGGCGGGATACACTATACCATGATCGCGGTTGCGCCGGAGCAAATCAAGTTTATGAAAGAAGCCGGAATGCCTCTGGAGCATGAGGCGCGACACACTTACACCGAAATCGTTCCCAAACGACGTCTCGCCCAAAACCACGTGATCGACTTTATTCCCGGCGTAAAGCCTTATCAAGTTTCCTCTGTGGTGGAGTTTAACGTGAATGGACCCGATGTGCGAATGCTACTCACGTTGGAAGCGATGCATGACGAAGAGTGGACAGAGAGATGCCGGATGGGCTGGGAGAGCCAGCTTGGCAAGCTCCCCAACGCGATCAAAGAGGCAAATTCCAAATCACAGCGACCATCATGATCTTTTTAGCCCATTCATGAGTGAGTTCCGTGTCAGTTTTACGATTTCCATTGACGGTTATGGCGCAGGCCCTTATCAAGAATTGAAAAATCCAATCGGCGTGGGCGGAATGGCTTTGTTCGAATGGGCCTTTGGCACAAAAACTTTTAAGAAAACGCATGGAAAGCGCGGCGGTTCAAGCGGTATCGATGAAGCGTTTGCCGCAAGGGGATTTCGAAATATCGGCGCTTGGATATTAGGCCGCAATATGTTTGGACCGGTCAGAGGACCTTGGCCGGATGAAAAATGGAAAGGCTGGTGGGGAAGCAATCCCCCTTATCACACCCCAGTCTACGTATTGACTCACCATCAACGCCCACCGATTGAAATGGAAGAGGGAACCACATTTCACTTTATCACGGATGGAATTGATTCAGCTCTCAAGCAGGCAACTTCCGCCGCAAAGGGGAAGGACATTCGGCTCGGCGGTGGCGTTTCGACGATTCGGCAATACTTAAAAAGAGGGCTTGTGGATGAAATGCACCTGGCGATTGCACCGATTCTGTTAGGAACTGGCGAGCATCTTCTGTTCGATATTGACTTACTGAAACTTGGCTTTCATTGCGTTGAGCGCATTTCTTCTAATAAAGCAACTCATGTTGTATTGAGAAAAAGCTTTCATTCGGCCAAACTTCGCAAGCTCGCTTCCGCGTAGCTGAACCAATCATTCAGAATGGCAAACTTTCGTGACGTTCACCAAGAGTGCAAATCGAGCCTAACGGGTTCGAAGCCGCCGCTGAAAGGTAACCACGCGGCTAAAAAGAAGGTTCGAACGAAGGAATTTCGAAATCCCGTGAGGATAGGATATCCGAACGGGGTGTAGCTCAGCTTGGTCCAGAGCGCTTGCTTGGGGTGCAAGAGGTCGGCAGTTCGAATCTGCCCACTCCGACCACTATTCATGCGGGTTTTCGAAGGTTGATGGATGCTAATGACGTCCGATTTTCTAATATCTTCTAATAACATACCGCATAACATCGAATATCAGGAGAATAAAAGAAGGATATGATTTACTGCTGGAGCAGCGCTATTTCTTCTCGTTTCTTGGCTAACAAATTGCACAAATTGATAATCGAAAGGATGCTTTCTTTAAGCTGCACAGGATCAACAGCGTCTGGAAGATCGCCAACCCTATGCATGACTTGATTCCTCCAATTGATTCCCCTTAGCACTTGGCTTACTTTTACCGAATTAAAATCATCCTGGGATAGAGTTAGTTTCAAATGCTTATCAACTTTCCGGGATAACCCGATTCGAGAAATTAACTCATCTATCCATTCAGATGAAAGCTGGAGTTTACGGATCAAGAATTCGTCCAGTACAATTTCCAGACCGATAATTGCTTCTATCAATGCAAGTCGTAGATTATTGATTTCCAAATACTCCTGAGCATTTGTTAAGAATTCTTGTTCGGGCTTTGCTATTTTTCCGGTTCTCAGTGCATCTTCGATGATAGGCCATTTGTCAGCTCTAAGGTTACCTGGAACATTCATAAAGCCCGAGAGCGCGTGGAAATCAGTGCTGTGTATATCTTCTTCGACTAATTTGTTCCAACTTTTACCATCGCTTGAAAAATGAGCATCCCACGCCTGAAGGCACGCCTTTGGATTTTTGAAATCCGGCTTCAAGATGGGAATATGGGTTGTAGAACCAAAATTTCTAATAACATTTACGACTCTGTTTCGTATGTCAGTCAAGAGTTTTAATAACGGCGTTGCGGATGAGGGCTGGAGAAGGCTTTCTAATCTGTTTGAATTTTCGTCTGATAACTCAATTATCGTTGAACGTGTAAAGCCAATCAACAGGTCCTTTTCAAGATACAGGTCTTTAGCTTGGACTAGAACTGAAACCTGGTATGCATTATGCTCAAATTCCGCACGAAGATACTCGCCCGGATTTTTCCCTATAACATAGATATTTGCCCACACGGTAAAGTATATTTTCATTTCACGTTTTTTCAATGTTTCAGTTGATGCCCCTGCGAGGTTTCCCCTTTAATTGAGCCATTTTGAATAGCAGCTTTTTGCCAAATCCGAGGAAGTTTTCATTTGAAGACCAGGAAACATTCCCTCAAGACCGTTCTCAAGCCGCCAAAAACAGCGCTAGAAAGCACTTTTGGGGTTCAGGGGATGGCCTTACCGTTGGTTGAACGGGCAAACAGTCGCCCCTCCGTCAGGGTTCATTTATTTCAAATCCTCAAAAAGTTTGGATAAGCTAATTTTTAAAGCTTTTGCCAGTCTGGCAATGTTGTTGAGCGACAGGTTACGTTTTCCGAGCTCGATTCCACCGATGTATGTTCTGTGGAGGCCACTCTTGAACGCCAGGTCTTCTTGGCTGATCCCTTGCTGTTTTCGTAACTGTTGGATCCGCTTCCCAAATCGCTTGAGAATCATCATTGTAACAAGCGTAACAATAAAGTAGCCTATACGTCTACAGACGATGAGTAACAATATAGAAGTAATTTTTTTCTTAAATAAGCAGGAAATTATTCATACTATGAGTAACTTAACTAGACTTAGCGAGGAGCGAGAGGAGGCAATTTATGGATTTTCCGAAGGTGAACAAGAAAGCAGACGATCTCTTGAGTAAGGAAGAGAAGAATCTTGGTCGGTCAAAGGCTGTTTACATCAACTTGCTCACTATGTTGAGTCTCCTTGTCGCACTATTCCCACATTTCGCCTCCGCCAGCGTTGATACCATGGCAAATCAGGTAAAACCACTCTTCGTGGGAAAAATGACCGATGCCCAGCAAATCATTAGAATGGCCTCTCAGCAGTTTAACGGGTTTGATCCGCAACACGCAGACCATGAATCGCATGAATCACACTATTCTCACTCATCCCACGAATCGCATTATTCTCATTACTCCAGCGACTCTGGATCTGCTCGCTAGCCATCTCCATTAAGGGGACGCCATGAAAATCGCAGAAGGCGATTCTAAAATCGTCAACGCCTTTGACGATACCGGACTGATTGACTTGGATGCTTCTGTTTACGATCTGACGAGCATTTTCAAGACTTGCTATCTATTCACCGACAATTGCTATCTTTATCTCACGCGTCCCAGTAAGGAAAAGATTGTTGTGCGCATCAAGCCGAAGCCGGAGTCCAATCGGGACATTGCTTCAGTCAAAGGAGAGTTTCTGAATGAGCTTATTAATCAGCGAGTTCGGAACGTCGTAAACTCAGAAACTGGAAAAATTAGGGAACTTCTGGTGGCTCAAGCCTTCTCCGAAAGCAACTTGCTAGATTCTTCTTCAGGCAAAGACTACCTGAAAGATCCCTTACGGATTACGGAACCCGACCATACATGATCGGCAGTTGCGCGCTAGAACTTTCACTCTACACCCAGAAAGCCTTAGAGCAAGGTATCTCCGACTATTCAAAATACTTGGAAGCAAAGGTCAAACAATTCCCATCTGAAGTGATCGCCGAGCTTGAGGTACGAGATGAATGGAAGACCAAGTCGGAAGAAATAATTGATCAGTTCCTTAATTATGTTCTTGACCTCTCTATCAAAGAGCGCCTACAAACAACATGACTCTTAATCTTCTCAATCAAGGTATTGCAAATAAATCTGAAAGATACACCCTTTTGCCGTTTCGATTTATGCAGTTCGGTAACGAGATGCTACTGGTGAATGACTTCGGCGAATACACTTTTTTGCCAGGAGAAGTCTTCCGTGAGTTCGTGAATCACAAACTAGATGAGACAGCCAATCATTATAAGGAGCTCGAATCCCTCCACTTCTTAGCAAAAGCTGTAACTCCCATGTTGATCGACCTCTTAGCCATGCGGTATAAGATGCGGAAGATCTTTTTGGCTGGATTTACGAAACTGCATATCTTGGTTGTAACGCTCCGATGCGATCACTCGTGCCAATACTGTCAGGTTTCGAGGCAAAGCCCGGATAAGGTCAAGTTTGATATGTCCTCTGAGACGGCGCTTCGGTCCGTTGATCTGATATTCCGCTCTCCCGCTCCGGCTATTACGATTGAATTCCAGGGCGGTGAGCCGCTACTCAATTTTGATACCATCAAGCTGGTAGTAAACCGGGCCGAGGAATTAAATAAGCTGGCCGGTAAAAAGATTGATTTCGTTATATGCACTAATCTTGCCCCGCTAACCGAGGAGGCGCTGTCGTTCTGCAAGGAGCATGATATTAGCATATCGACTTCGCTTGACGGACCGGAATTTATTCACAACGCAAATCGCCCCAATCAAAAAAAGGATAGCTATCGTGTGACCCTAGAGAATCTAGCGCGTGCGCGGCAGACTCTTGGAATTGGCAAAGTTGCAGCTTTGATGACCACCACGCGGCTAAGCCTAGATTATCCCATCGAGATAATCGACGAGTACGTGAGACAAGGCTTCAAATCAATTTTTCTTCGTTCTTTGAGTCCCTATGGATTCGCTGTGAGAACGCATAAGAAAATTGGGCATGACATGAGCCTATTTCTCGATTTCTACAAAAAAGGGTTTGAGTACATCATCGCCCTAAATCGTCAAGGGATCGATTTTGTTGAATGTTACGCGAGGATAATTCTAACAAAAATCTTGACCCCTTTCTCACCGGGCTTTGTCGATCTTCAATCGCCCGCAGGTATTGGAATAAACGTCGCCGTTTACAACTACGACGGAAAGGTATATGCCTCTGATGAGTCAAGAATGTTGGCGGAAATGGGAGACGACACTTTCCAGATCGGAGATGTGAATGCCAATTCCTACGAAGAGATTTTCGGGGGACCAAAACTGCAGAACCTGATGGCCGCTTCTTGCAATGAAACATTACCAGGATGCAGCGATTGCGCACTCCAGCCGTACTGCGGCGCTGATCCTGTTTATCATTATGCCACCCAGAAAGACATCTTCGGCCATCGTCCGACAAGTGGCTATTGCGAAAAAAACATGACAATTATCAAGTATCTTTTCGAAAAGATACGTTCAGGGGATAAAGAACTATTGAAGATTTTTCTCGCTTGGGTAAGATATAAGAATATTTCAGAGTTAACCAGAGAGCCGGTTCTTCAACCATCATGAATAAATTTGTCGCCACTGGCTCCAGTATTGCTCTTGAGACGCCGGTTATCGGAAGAATCACTCGTTCTCCTTTGCGGGATGAGAATTCACGGACCGAGCACGTCCTCGTCGCGACGAACACGCCCATCCATCATGACGACATGCGCGGGTACGGGGCCATATTGACTGCTGACTCGACTGAAAGTTTACCTCCTGGAAAGGAGCCATTCCCTCCGATTGTTCACTCCTTGCAGAAACTTGAAAACTTCTGTGAAGGGGATGTGGTCGTGGTTCGACCAGGGAGAGGAAAAACTGGCCCTTCTACTGTCCGGGCAATTTACTGTATCAATTCCAGATTTAGCAACCTTTTACTGACCGAGCAGTGCAATAGTCGTTGCCTCATGTGTTCCCAACCTCCGAAAGTCGAAGATGACAGCTACCTTGTTGACGAAGCGCTTAAAGTAATCAAACTGATAAACAAAGACGCCGAAGTGCTGGGTATGACAGGAGGGGAACCAACGCTCCTAAAGGACAGATTTTTCAGTCTCATCCAGGCCTGTAGAGACAATCTTCCCAAAACCTATCTCCACGTGCTAACCAATGGAAGATTTTTTGTCTATAAAGATTTTGCAAGAAAACTGGCAGAGATTGGACATCCTGATTTGATGCTTGGTATTCCAATTTATTCGGATATCGCCGATGAGCATGACTACGTGGTGCAGGCAAAAGGAGCATTTGAACAGACTTTGAAGGGAATTTATAATCTCGGATCATATGGTGTAAATGTCGAGGTACGGGTTGTTATCCACGCCCTCACCTACGAAAGACTTCCGCAACTTGCAAGATTCATATTTCAAAACCTTCCGTTTGTTCGGCACATCGCCCTCATGGGGCTTGAGATTACCGGTTATACCAAGAAAAACCTGAAAGAACTCTGGATAGATCCTTACGATTACCAGGCGCAGTTGGTAGAAGCCGTGGAATTTCTCGCCGACCGGGGGATGAACGTTTCGGTTTATAATCATCAGCTTTGCGTGATCCCGAAGTCAATCTGGTCATACGCAAGGCAGTCTATATCTGACTGGAAGAACATATACCTTGATGAATGCCAACCGTGTGCCGTACTGAAAAAATGCGGGGGACTATTCAAATCAGCGGAAAATGTCCATAGCTCTCACATCCGAGCATTTAGAGAGGGCCCTGCTCTCGCAACAGCACAGGCGTCTCTGTAGGGTGAATGGTTAAGATTCGTTCCGCATGGGTGATGTCGAAAAGATCTTATAAGCCGTATTCCTTCTGAAAGTTCCGCACCTCTCTGTTACTTGCGAATGGTCAACATGATAGTATTAGATCCATAGGAAGCTCTTAAAGTGACGCTTCAATTGCAAGAACAAAAGCGAGGTGAAATATTCATGGAATATATTCGTTTATCCGGGATTGCAGCCGAACTCGGTGTAGATAAGGCAACAGTTCGTCGATTTGTCGAAAACAAAACTCAAATCAAACCCTTACGAACCCAGGGTGGCCTAATTTTATTCACATCAGAAGACGCCGAACAAATCATCGCGGCAATGACCCCCAAGGTGAATCCGATCGAAAAACAACAAGAGAAGGAGAAATAAAATGAAAGACAACACCCAAAGCAAAGCAGATACAGACAGAATAATAAATGCCCTAGCTTTATCAACCATTGAGCTGGTTATCGGCTTTCTCGCTTGTTTTGCAAAAGAGGCCGGAAAGTATCGAGAAGCTGTTTTGGAAACGATTGAGGGACTTCAACAAGAACATTCAAAAATCACCGCTCAGCAAAAGTAAAAAATCAATCCTTCGGAACTTATGAGCTTTCTTCAGCTTTGTTCCGGAGGATTTTTTGTTTTTCCCTTAATTTCCCGATATCGATGCACGAAAACGCTGGCCTATATTGGCGATTTCATGATATAATTAGAGAAGAGAATTAATCTCAGGGGGATGGGAAGAATGACAAACCACGAAAAAAACACTGAACATCTCAAAATGGTGGCCTATTGTCGGGTATCCACCGAGAACCAAAAGGAAGAGGGTACCGTAGAACTGCAGATTGACGCTATAAAGCGTTTTTGCGAAGAGAACGGACATGAATTGGTTTCAATCTTCAAAGACGAGGGGATAAGCGGTGGTTTGGAACATCGACCCGCCCTCGCGGAATTATTCGGCTTTTTGGAATCCAATGAGGGAAAAGGTGTTCAAGCAGTAATAATTTGGAAATTGGACCGAATAGCAAGAGATCTTTACATTCAAGAGCATCTGATCAAAAAGATTGAGGGATTGGGTAAGAAACTGATATCAACAAAAGAAGCAGATATTGATAGCCATGATCCGATGCGCAAAAGTTTCCGCCAGTTTTTGGGGGTGGTGGCAGAATTAGAGAAAGCATTCATAACTATGCGCCTTTCTGCTGGAAGAATGAAGAAGGCCCGCAATGGACGGTATTCGGGCGGGGGTGTAGCTTTGGGATATGCAAGCAAGAATAAAGATCTTCAATTGGTAAAAGAAGAAGCTGACATCGTTAAGATGATTTTCCATCTCCGTCGGTACAAACGTCTCCCGCTGAACAAAATCGCCAAACATTTGAACGAAAAAGGTATCCCAACAAAAAGAGGAGGCCTCTGGCACTCCGGAACCGTAGCTTATATCCTGGAGAATCGCCTCTATCGCGGTTTCTATCAGTATAAGGGAGAAAAGGTCAAGAGAATCGATTTAGCGGTCCTATAGGTCAATACTTTTCCAGTGAAAACAGAAAATCCCGCGACGTAAAAACCCGTTCCATTGGACTTGAAGGTGAAGCTTAGCCAAGAACAAACCAATTCGAACAACTCAGGAATCTTCCCTAAAGAAGGATTGGCTTCGGCCTGAGGAAGATAAAGCGTGGTAAAATTTATAAAAAGGGCGCTGTCGTCATTAAAGAGGGCAAAAAACTTGAACTTTTTAGCCACTTGGAGTATAATGAGTTCAAAGTCATGAAGAAAACTCTTATTTTATTGATGTTCTTGGCCGTTCAAATAGGCTCTTGGTGTCATTGCAGTGCACCGGTAAGCGCCGCCTGTTCATCCCGACAAATGAGCTGCCAAAGCATGAGTTGTTGCAAATCTCATCAGGGAACGTTGTCCTCATGTTGTGTCAAGGAGCTTCCTCCCTCACAAACAGCGGCTGCTTCTTTCCGCCTCAATCCAGAATGCGTCTCTTCTTCTTTGTTCATTTCCACTGATTTACTTATTTTCGTCAACAAGCCGTTTCGAACTTTTGCAAACGAATCTCCTCCACCAAGGCTTTACGCTCTAACCCAAGGCCAAGGCTTCAGAGCGCCACCCCTTTAATCCCCTCTTTTTCCTTTTTTAGCTGTATTTCAATTAAGAGGAGGATTTTTCCATGAAAAAGTCTTTAGTTTGGATGTTATCTTTGATTTGGTTTGCCCTTATCGGAAATACTTTTGCGGCTCCGATGGTAGGAAACGCTGCCGATTATCAAGTGACAGTGAGCGTTTCGCCTTTTCCACCTAGGATTGGCGACAATGTGTTTTCAATTACCGTAAAAGACAAGTATGGAAAGCCGCTCAACCATGCAGACGTTAAGCTCTCCTTTTTTATGCCATCAATGGGAATGAGCGGACCGAAAGTGAACGCGCAAGAATCCAAGGGAACTTATGCCGCTAAAGCAACCTTAGCCATGCATACGGATTGGCAGCTTCTGGTTTCAATCAAACCCAAAACAGGAAAAAAGGTCACGGCAAACTTTAACTTTAAGGTATAACCATGAGCGATTATAATCTTACAAAGCGATGGTTGTCCTTTGTCCTTTTGAGTTTACTTTTTGCTTGTCCTGGTTTTGCAAAAACCTTTTTAGGAGCGTCCGGCCTCTATCATGTTTCATTTACCGTGAAACCGTTTCCGGTGATTGTGGGGGATGAACACGCACAAGTAGATCTCAAAGACAGCAACGGGAAACCGGTCACCGGAGCGCAACTCCAAGTGCAAACCGATATGGCCGGAATGCCGATGGGAGTTCGCCCATTCCCCTTAACCGAAACGAGTCCAGGGCACTATGAGGGGGTCTTTACCCTTTCCATGCAAGGGCTCTGGAGCATATTTGTTCGAGTGAATGGATCTCTTGGAGAAGAGAAAGTTGAATTTCAGATGCAAACCGGGAAAGGAGGGCTTCCACATTGGCTTTTCTGGGGTTTAATCGTTTTGGGTGGAGTCCCCTTGATTTGGCTCATGATCCGCTACTCAGAAATTCTCTTATCTCAAAAGACATTTGTTTCACTCATCATTTTGGTCGGATTTAGCGCCATCACATTCTTTGTGGCTAAGATTTTTCTGAAAAAGCCGGACATGAACGTGATGGGAATGAAAATGAACATGAATGCTCCTAACATGGGGATGAGCATGCGACTTCTTTCCGCTGCCAAACCGGTCGCTACGGAAAAGGTGGCCTCCCGGACCATCGAATCCAAGGTGACTTACACCGGAACGGTTGCTCCTGACTTGGAAGAAGAGGTTTATCCTCGTGTGATTGGCTGGCTTTCGAAGATGTCTCTTTATCCCGGAGACCACGTGAAGAAAGGGGAAGAAATTGCAAGGCTTGATCGGGGAGAGATCACCGGAGAAGACCGTGAAGTTCATGCTCATGCTGGAATGGAAACAGGTCCGCATGATGTCGTGGTTTCTAGATTATCGTTACAAGCTTCCCACGATAAGGAGAACGAGGCTTCGGAAGAGCTTCGCAAAGCACAATCCAATCTAACCTACTGGCAAAAAGAATTTCCAAGAGAAGAGTTTCTGTTAAAAGAAGGGGCCATTTCAAAAGAAGAATACGACAAGGAAAAAGCAGAGTTCGAATCAGCTTTAGCAGAAGTAAGAGCCAAAGAAAGTGCTCGGAGAGCTGCTTTCGTAGAAACAGACATTACAAGCCACGCGCTCATGACCATTGAAGACTATCGGGTACTGCGAGCGCACATTTCAGGAATTGTCACGGATCGGATGGTTAATGAAGGTGTCTTGGTCCAACCTGGAATTCCAATTCTAAAGATTGCCGACATTCGGCATATACGCATTCAAGCCAACGTAGCGGAGCAAGACCTGGCCGATATTATGCGAGGCTCATTGGTTTATATTCGTTCCTCAAAACTGTCGGGGAAAATTTTAACCGCCCGCGTCACAAGTATTTTTCATAGCGTCAATTCCGAAACACATACCGGAAAGGTGGAAGCGTACATCTTAAACCCCGAAGAAAAACTCTTTCCCGGAGATTTCGTCGATGTTGATTTCGTCACCCAAGAACGTAAAAATGTTTTAACGATCCCTAGCTCAGCACTTATTGAAGAGCGGGATGGAACCTATGTCTGGATTGTGAAAGATGGATTAGCTGGATCGGTAAAAATCGTTCCCGGAATTACTGATGGAGAAAAGACTGAAATCCGCTCAGGGTTGCAAGTAGGCGATGAAGTGATTTATACAGGGCAAGAAGGATTGGTCCCGGATCAACCCGTGAAGGCATCAAATTTTGGTTCCGGACCTTACAAAGAAATCTTGCTTCCAAACGGCACTGAGGAGCAGCCATGAGCACTCCGGCATCCCTTCATTCCAAAAAAGTCGGGATCATCCAGTGGTCTGTGGAGCATCCTTATGCGGTGATCGCCTTTTATTTCGGGGTCATGCTTCTTTTTGTAACCGCCTTGCCCTATCTTCCGCTACGCATGATGCCTTACATCCGAAGCCCTTTAGTGGCGATCATTACGATGGCCCCTGGCAAAAGCGCTCGGGAAGTGGAAACCTATATTTCCAAACCTATTGAAGAGCGGATGTCGGTCATTCGCGGTGTCCGGTTTATTCGTTCCACCAGTCAGCCGAACTTGAGCATTGTTTCTCTTGAATTTTGGTATGGCTGGAACATGGATAAAGCTTACGTCGATACCCTTACCTTGATGCAATCGGTTCAAGGCGATCTCCCCTACGATCCCGCCAACTTAAAACCGTCCTGGGTGGTTCCAATCGATCCTTTGAATACTCCTGTGATTGTTTTTTCACTCAAAGGGAAAGGATGGGATCCGGTCAAGCTTCGGACCTATGCGGAGAACGATATCATTAACAGGTTAAAGACAGCCAAGGGGGTGGAATCGGTTGAAGTATTTGGCGGACTAAAACGGCAGGCTCAGGTCATTGTGGATCGACGGAAGCTCGCTGCGTATGGACTTTCACTTCTGGATATTAAAGCAGCACTCGATGAGCAAAATGTCGATCTTTCCGCTGGACGATTGACGTATGGACGAAACGAAGTCCAGGTCCGTGCGCCGGCAAGAGCCCTTCAAGCTGATGCGATGGCCAACTATCCCATCCATGCCAAAGATGGTCGCATCGTGTACTTGAAAGACGTAGCCACGGTGAAAGACACCTATCAGGAGAGACGGAGCATGTTTCGATCCAACGGCGATGATTCCATCGCCATCAAAGTGATCCAGGAACCTTGGGGTTCGTCTCCTTCCACGATTGCCAACGTCATGAAAGAAGTGGAGCAAATAAAACAAGAACAGCCTGGTCTTTCATTTGATGTAGCGTTTGATTCAAGTCACTTTGTAAAAATCGTCCGCAGAAATACGTTTGAAGAGCTTATCATCGGCATTCTTCTCACTGGACTTGTGGTGAGCCTTTTCTTAGGAGAGTGGCGCGGCACATTGATTGCCTTGATCACGATTCCGACTTCACTTGGAATTGCCATGCTTTTGATGCTCCCCTTTGGCTTAAGCTTAAACTCTTCGACCCTCATCGGCTTACTCTTGGCCATTGGGAGATTGGTGGATGATTCGATTATCGATCTGCATTCTATCGGTCGTCACTTAAAAATGGGAAAGCCTCCCAGAGAGGCGGCCATTGAAGGGTCTAGCGAAGTTCGTGTGGCAGTCATTGCATCCACCTTCATGATCTGTCTTGCACTTTTGCCTCTTACTTTTAGCGGTGGGCTTACTCAACAGATGTTTACCGGAATTGTATGGCCCTTTCTCTTTTGCTTGCTGGCGAGCTTACTTGTCTCACTCACTTTAACTCCGTTGTTAGCAGCGTACCTCTATCGCCCTTATGATCCGGAATATGTAGATCCGTTGCAAAGGCTGGTTGGACCGTTTCATCGATTTTTGGATCGGCTGGAAAATCGTTATAAAGGAATTCTCAATTGGAGCCTTCAGAACCGTGTCATCGTTATGGCGATCATCGGTGCCTTCACCATCGGAGGCTTAATTCTCTATCCTTATATTGGTTCCGAGATGATGCCGCTGGCTGATGTGGGACAAGCTTATTTAACGGTCGAAACCGAGCCTGGAACGAGCTTTGATGCAACGGTTCAAACGGCCCGCCAATTGGAACAAATATTGAAAAAGCATCCCGAGATCCAGAAAGTGGCTCTTGAAATTGGAAATGAGATGGGGATTGGAACCGCCACAGGAACTTATTTCACAGGTTACGGGATGGGGGATGTGAATACGATCACCGCGATGGTGACTTTTTCAGACAAGGAAGAACGCCATACAAGCATTTGGAAAGTGATCGATGATGTTTACAATGAAACGACCTCTACGATTCCGGGGATTCGCCGGATGAGTTTTAAGGAAATGGGATCAGACGTGATGGCAAGTCCCCGTGCACCCGTTGAAGTCCTCATTTATGGAAGCGAACTTCCAGCGCTTTCCTGGCTTGCCGAAGAAACAAGAAAGAAAGTAGCAGACGATCCTAATCTTTATCAGGTTGGAACTTCCTGGGCTTATGCACAGCCGGTTTACCGGCTCCAGATTGATCGGCGGAAAGCAGAAGAGCTTGGCCTCACCCCACAAGCAATTGCCATGCAAACGTATTATGCGCTGAATGGTGGCTTTACTTTTGAGTTTTTTAACCCTCCGCTGGTCCGGCATGACACCATTTTGCTGCGATATGATGAAAATCAAAGACGTAACCAACCTGACTTGTCCGATGCCATTATACAGGCCAAGGACGGTCAGCAGGTTCCCTTAAAAAGCTTAGTTCGAATTGAGAAAGGGTTCGAGCCATCTGTAATTGAGCATGACAACTTGCGCCGCGTAATCAGCGTTTTGGCCTATTACCGAAAAGGAGGCCCGGGCTCCATGAACCTCACGACGGAAGTCATGATGAAATCTCTACTGGGACTTCCTTATCCCCCAGGATACGGTGCGGAACAACGGGGAGACATGACTCAGATGATGGACTCCTTTACCCGATTGATCCGAGGATTGGCTCTTGCGGTTCTCTTTATTTACTTGAGTCTTGTAGCACAATTCCGAAGCTTAACACAGCCCTTTACCATGTTGATGGCTATTCCGCTTGAAATGTTCGGCGCTTTCCTGGCGCTAATTTTGGCGCACCAAACTTTTTCGACCGTGAGTATTCTAGGGTTCATTATCTTGAATGGGATGGATGTCACCGCTTCGATTTTGCTTATCGATCTCGTTATGAGATTGCGCCAAGAAGGGACAGAAAGAAATGAAGCGATTATGCAAGCCGGACCAATCCGGTTACGTCCAATCTTAATGACCGTTCTCATTACGCTGATCGTTCTTGCTCCAGTGGCCTTGTTTCCAAAAACCGGAATGGATGCGTATGCACCCTTGGCTACCGTAATTATTGGCGGATTGTCACTTTCCACGGTTCTCACCTTAATAGCAATTCCTGTCATTTATTCACTGGTGGATGATGCGATTGCCTGGGTTGGAAGTCGTAAAAAGAAAGAGGTGCTGGCATGAAATGGCTCTTTGTCGTCTTATTTTTATGCTTAACGCTAAACATGAGCTGGGCTCAAGAAGAACCGATCTCGTTAGGGCTGAATGACGCTTTGCGTATTGCGTTCGAGAAAAGTCCTGACTTAAAAGCCGCAGAGGCTAGATTGGAAGTGGCCCTTGGTTTAGAGAAGCAGGCTCGATCCGAGGGCGGAATCCATCTGACAGCTAACGGG
>JABDET010000026.1 GCA_013286945.1 Candidatus Melainabacteria bacterium | reverse complement strand
AGGAAATTCTCCCGTTTTTTCGGGTGTGAAACGGATTTCATTCACCTTGCCGGGAGCAAGAGTTGTGTCGATTCCCAAATCGGGAGCTTGGAAACCATGGACACGGTCCAGCGCGCGGACTTCAAGAAGCACGGGGACTCCTTTTCTTACGACGATTTTGTTTGGATTGTACTCAAAACGCTTTGCCGTCATTTCAATCACCTGTTCCTTGGCATTGCCCCAACTGGATCCGACCAGGACGATGACCATGAAAGCAATCATGGCGCAGGGAAGCAACATGAAAAACTCGGTGGACTTCATGACTGCGCCCCCTTTACGACCGGCCATTCCTCAATCTCGCCAATCATCTTGTCTTCTTCCTCCACGCTGCGGAAACCAAGGCCACGAAATGGATGCTGCGCGTCCCAGGGAATCGGCGCCTTCTTGGGAACCGATCCGGGTGCTGGAAGTGGAAAGATGAGCGATTTGGCGGAATGATGGGCGATGTGCTCGGTCATATGATGATGTTCTTGGTGGATATGCCCGTAGAAAACTGTGACGTTGTCGTGCGTCAGCAAGGCATCGATTACTTCTTTGCCGTCTTTTGTGGCCCAGTCCCAAGATGGCATGAGATCGAAGAGGGGACGATGCGTGAGAATGATCGTCGGGTCTTTCTTTCCGATTTTCCGCAACTCCCCTTTTAGCCATGCCATCTGTTGGGTTCCCACCGCACCAGTGGCATCCGAGACGTTATCCAAGGAAATAAAACGAACGCCTTTGTGGTCGAAACTATAAAATGTTTCGCCGAAAAATTCCTTGTAGGCTTTCCCTTCGTCCAGGGACGCGTCATGCTCTCCAGGCAAGAAGCGAATATTCTGAACATCAAGGTCCCGAACAATCTCCTTAAACTCCGTCATTCGGGCTCTCCGAATCTGCGGATCGTCGGTCGTGTGAGTTAGATCGCCGGTGAAAACAATGAAATCAGGCTTGAACTTCAGGCTGTTGACGGTTTGAATGGCTTTTTTCAAAGTTACCTTGGCTTCGGGATTGACTTTTGCTCCTTCAAAGCCCCAATGGGTGTCGGAAAGCTGCACAAAATAAAAATCGCTCTCCGCCGCCCTAGGGCTTTCAAAGAGCCCCTGAGCGAATCCCGGTCTAGAAAAAGCGGTAAGTCCCGAAACATACACGACTCCTGCTCCCAGGGTAGCCATCTTTAGAAAAGTCTTACGATCCATCTCTTCCATTAACACACCTCTTTTTTTATAAAATTTGAAGCACACGCTTCACCGTGTAAGACTCTGAAAAATGAAAAATATTCCCAAGAGATCGGAAGGGTAAGGAAACTGCTTAAGAACTGAAGAAGATCCTTGAAGAGGAGAAACGTGTGAGCTGGTTGATTTTGTTGATTGGAGTTGCGGCATTCGCCGTCATCATCGGCAAGCTTTCTTTTCACTCGACCTCCGGACGATGCGGTCGTTGTGGTCAATACTCCAAGCGCCTGTTCCCCAATGAAGACGCTCGAAAAACTTTAAATCTTTGCAAGATGTGCAACGCCGAACTTGAAATTGAGCGTTCCCTCAAGACGACTAGAGAGAAAGACGATTCGCTTTAAAAGCCTGCCGTTACTTGATCACCACAATTTCGACTCGCCGATTAAGCGCGCGGCCCTGAGGTGTGTTGTTGTCGGCAACTGGGCTTGATTTTCCAAAGCCTTTCGCGACAAGTCGCCCGGTAGCGACACCATGCTGGGTTAGCCATTGTATGACCGCTTCTGCACGTCGGCTGGAGAGATTGAGATTGTAAGCATCGGTGTTGGTGGAATCGGTGTAACCTTCCACTCGGAGATGCAGCGACAACTCCCCCTTCATCAGGGCGGCTATTTGCTGCAACGTGGCGTCGGAGTCGGGCAAGAGCTTCGAGGAATCGCTGTTAAAATGAACGCCATACAGAATGGCGCGTCCTGATTGCTTGATCTCACTATTCACGGTCGCGCTGGGCGGGGTGCAGCTTGCTTGCAAATTGGGATCGCGCGTGCCGACCCATTCCCCCGCAATCGCCGTTTGGCCGGCATTGTACCAAACGCCATTCAGTACCTTCCCGCGTGAATCAAGCACCATCATGGCCGTTCCCGTATGATTCCCCGACTGCCTCCATTCGAAATTCAAAACTCTGCCATTGGCCGCTCCGGATACAATCCCTGTTCCTTGCTGATAGCAACCGGTCACCAAATTTCCTTGCTGCAAAAGCGAAAGCGGGCCATAATTCGTTCGATAAACGCCGGTGAGAGAAGGATGAGCAGGGGATCCAATTGGAGTGCCAAAAAGTTCCGCTTCCATCAGTTCGGTATAAGTCGGATGCCCCCAATTCGTCGCCACCACAATTTTCATCCACTGGGCCACGGTCCCTTGAGGAAGCGCGAACTCTTTGCGACCTCCTTTGACCGCCTGTACAGTGGCCACCTTCCGGAAGCCGCTGTCCGGTCCGGTTGCGGAAGCCCAAACTTCCACGCTTCGAGACGAGATGCCAGGATAGCCCGACTCTTGCGCGTTCGCATTGTCGAGCACCATGGAACTTAAGCGATACGCTTGCGGCAGTTCGACCAGAAAATAGTTGCCGTTGGGTTTGCCGCTTGGGCTTGACCATCCGGTCATCGGATTTCCATCAAAAACGTTCATCGCCGTCCATCCGCTGTCGCTGTATTCACCTGAGTAAGATAAGACCACCGTGCCGGCACTCATGTTTAAAATGTCGATTCTTTTTTGAGCGCTTGCGGAAAACGTCACCGCCAGCGTCAGGCAAAAGATTCCGATGAGAACCCAAATGTTTTTCATGCTGTTGTCTCCTTTGTTCATTCGCTATCGCGTTCGAGGCGTCTTAATTTTAGGTGGCGCGCGCACCGACCGTGTTGAGGCGCCCGGAGCCGATAAGCCTTGAGCCGCCGCTTGCGCCTTGCTCCAATCGAGCACCAGCACCGAATTGTACTTCGTGTGATCCTCGAATGTGCAGGCATCGGCATACCAAAACTTTCCGTTAGCGGGATCGCCATATTCAATCCAAAAGTTTCCGCGGTGATCTTGGAAAATTTCTGTGATTCGGACACTATGCCAGACCTTCTCATGCCCGGGAGGGGCGACATTGATGGCCACGAGCAGATGCCGCTTTTTTTGAAGCTGCAAAACATAATCTTTCACATTGCATTTTCCACCCGGTCGCCAAACTTGGGCCCCATCTTTCATGGCGAAATACATCGCCCCATCGGTGGTCGTTCCGCCATCGTACTTGTCGGTGGCAGGGATGTAGATGTCGTCAAGATCATTGTTTGCTGTCATTTTTTTCAGCCGGTAATTGAGCCAGCCTTCTTCTTGAGAAAGTTGCTTGGCTCGGGAAATCAGCTGTCCACCGTTCCGTTTTGGGGCATTGGGGAAAGCTTCCCTGCGGCTTTGCTCGAGGTTTGTAAGCTCGCACGTGTTGTTTTCCACTTGCATCGCGTATCCTGGACGCGAGATCTGCCGTTTCACGTCAAGCTTGTTCGGACCGCCAGCTGTTTTGGGACTGCCAACTCGAGTGAGATCGTCAGGAGCGGTCGATCGGGCCCCTGGAATGCTTGCGTCTTCGTTGACGCGGAATGTAGCCGTTTCGTCCCAGAGTTTGTCGGTGTTGGTTTGGATTTCGGAGATGTCGGTTGCAAGCTCGAGATCTTTTGACCGAAGCGCGGCGAATTCGTCCTCGACCCCTTCAGCCAAGGCGGTCGGCATTTTGTTTTTTGACCCGAACTCTTCCCCCATGGGAAGTTGGTGGAGATCCCAAGCCAGTTGCGCCCCATGAAGAACAAGGGGCAAATGGTTGCCCACACCACTTAAAAATTGATCAGTGACGTCGAGTTGTTCTTCTTTCGGGGTATCTCCGAGAAGAAGCCCCACGAAATCTTGGTTGCAGGCTTCGTTGGCTATAACCGGCCCTGCCACGGCGGTTGCGGTCTCAAAGCAAACCGATTGAGCTGTTACGTTGACCAGCATGATGTTCAGCTGGCGGAGTGAAGCAAATGCCGCGACGCTTTGTTTTTCAGCCGCGAAATAAAAGGCACCTTTCACCACTTGCGCTTCCTCACACGAATCGTAAGAAATCTTCGACTTAAATCTTGCGTCCGCACCCGGAAATCCCTGACCCGGCAACGATCCGCAATTCATCGGATTATTCCATTCACTTGGAGGACCTTGCAAGAAACCAAGATAGCCTTCTCCAATCATCCCCTTTGAAAGCGGCGTGATCGGAGTATTCGGATCCTTTCCGGGATCGTACGTGAGAATGTATAGCGCATTGCCAACCGCTTTCAGTTTTTTGTGAACCCAACCATCCGGCGTCTTATCTTTAGCCGGAACATTGGGACTTTGAAGCACAGCATTGTAATACGCCTGCAGCACCAGCAGACTGTGGTAGGCGCGGCCAATGGCTTGCTCGTTTTCGTCATCGTAAACATTAAATTTGATCCCCTCATCCCCATATTCAGCCGCCACCGAACTTCCGTTGTGGACATCGAAGGGGCTTGTCCCTTCCCCCCCTTTTTTAATCGTGATCGGTTTTGGATTGGCAAAAATAATCCGGCCATCCGGACCGCTGCCACGATTTTTCAAAGTCACGGTCGTTTGCGTGGCTGGGGAACCGATGTGCATCTTGGTCCATGCCGGGGAGTTTGGGGTAAGTTTCACTTGAATGCTTGGCGCATTCGAAGCGGAATCGGTAGTTGGAATTCGAACCACAATAAAATAAGGTTCTTCAAGACAAACCGAATCAAGCGATTTGGCACCGACGATACCCACGAGCTTGTTATGAATCTCGATGGTGGCGTCGGCTTCGAAGTTTTCCTCTTCCGCTTCGGGCTGCTCTTTTTTCATTCGGCTGCTGCAACTTTCGCCAGGGCATGGGGCCCCCACAGCGCCAAGTGCAACAACCGGACTCCCAGAGTTCCAATCAGCTAAGAGCCGCTTTTGCGATGCGTTTAACCGATCCGGGGAGCTGTTTTGAAGTGGAGCAATCCAACTTTGGACCACAGCGGCAACGGTGCTCCTGAATGTGTCGCGGTTGGCGCCCCCCGCTTCGGTCATCAAACTTTTTATCGCTTCTTTTTCAAAGAGGCGCTTCGCTTCCACCTGTGCCGCATCACGCGGAGGTGGCGCATTTTCTCTTGGAAAATGGCTATCGTCGAAAGTGTAGCTGTAGGCGCTAAAGAGGGTGTTGGTCACTCGACGCGCTTCATCGGCGCTCCCAAAACCGGCGGTGATGAGCGCTTCTCGCTCGACTAAACCTTCTGCTTGAAGCCTTCGAGCGTTCGGCCTCCTCAGGCTGTCGGGAATTCCACCCGCAGTCCCAACATAACCGGCGACCCCTTGAGCTTCCTCAAGCATTCTTGCGCGGATAAGCTCCCCGGCTTCTTCATCGGGATTTGCCGAGTCGACCGAAGCAACGAGCGTATTATACGCTTTGCAAGCGATGGAGTCTTGCTCCGATCCGGGCTTGGCATTTCCGCCGAATTTTTGGCTGCCACTGGCGGCTTCGATGAGAGCAAGCAAAGTCAACGAGTCAGCGCCTGTACGCTCGGTGTTCTTGACAATCCGAAGTGACAGGAGTGCGGTTTCTTTTCCGTCTTCGGATTCGGGGCGAACCACATCGAGAACGGCGTTGGCTAGATCAAACACATCGAGCTTCAGATAACTTTTTTGATCCGGCTGGGTATTCCCCTTGGCATGTTCCGCCACAATGGCCAGTGTCGCTGGCCCGGTGTTTTGAATGAGCCTTGAGAGATGAAATCGAACCGTTCCCCCTTCCCCATGCAGCCACTCTTGACGATCAACTGGGAGTGGTGCAGGAGCGGAAGAACCGAATTGCAAGTTTATCGGGTGGCTTGGCGTCGATCCGATTTTTCGCGTGATACTTCCCAAATCCAAAAGAAGGCGAAGTAAAAGAATGGAAGATTTCCGCAACCCGAGGGAAGGTTCGCCGTACTTATTGCAGCGCGCAATCGTGAGCAGGAGCGAGTTGGCGTAGGCTGATGGGGCACGAAGCGTACTTGCCGCGGTCAGAACACCGCTTGTATGCGACGTTCGCACACTCGGATCGTAGGAAATCTGTTTTTGCCCCGGCGCAAGTTTTCTCGGCGAAGGGGGCGGAAGACCCGCGGCTTTTGCCGCTTGAATGCGCGCTAATGCAGCCTGCAGGTTCTGGCGAATGACCGCTTGACTCGGAAGCGGTGGGGGACCGTGAATGAGATAACTCGATCCCCAACCTTCTTTCAACTTGATGCCAGTGGTTTTGTGGGGCGCTCCCCCTTTGTATAGGCCGAGAGAGCCATCGGGATCGATTGCTTGCCGCAAGGCGGCGTCTGCTGATTCCGAAGATCCATACACCAGATCGCGATTGGAAAAGATCGTCTCGAGATCATTTAGATCCAACTGATATTGAACAATTTCTTTAGCCGGCTTATCCGAAGTGTTCACCACCGGCATCGGGAAGCAGTTACAAGACTTGGCCATTCCTCTGCCAACGGAAGGAGTCGACGAATCAGCAGCCCCGGCGTTTGCGGCAAGACAAATCCAAGCGGCAAAAACAATGCCGACCATTCGCAAGAGCATGTTTCCTCTAAGGGCGCTCACGGTTTGAACGATTGGTTCCAGCGAACCGCGGTCGCTTCCTCTTTAAACCAATCCATATCACCATCTCCGGCATTATAATTGTTGACTTTCTCGCAAAGGAACGGTTATAATGAACCATGAACCCGATTCGCCTTATAAAATCTGCCTTAAATAAAGCAGGAGATGCGCTTTTGTCTTCATTCCGAGCAAAGCGGCCGACGGGCCTTTCCCCAGAACAGGCACTATCGATGCGCCGAGGAATGGAAACCGTTCGCTTTGAAAGCTCCAGCTTACGGCGAAGCCTTTGGCTGCCAGATCCAACCACAAAAGTCCCCAGGATCACTATTGCTGGTTTAAGCCTTACAGGCGCTCCAAGCTTCAGGGATGAAGCGACGCGTATTGCTGGGATTGTTGGGATAGATAAGCAACTTGCCCCCTCTGTTGTGTCAATCCGTGCCGAGGAGCTTGTCGGAGATAAGATTCAACCAACACCTTCTGGCAATGTCGGGGTTGACTTGATTTCAGGCAAAGGCGAGGGAGCCTGGTGGGAATTGTACATTATTCCGGAGGGCAGCCCCACCGATTATCGACATGCTTATAAAGCTGCCGTAAAAAAAACCGAAGAGGGTACCCCAACTTTAGAAGTAATGTTTGGAAATCGAAAGGTTGATGGTGCAAAGTTGATGGGCGAAAAGCAACAATATATCGTTTTTGTTGATCCAGAAGTAAAAAGCAAATCGGCAACCCCTCGAACGATCTCCCTTAATCGACGTACGTTACAGATTGAAGAACCAAAATAAGAAAATTGGCCCCTTTGAAATAATGATGACAGATCTAATACTCTATTAGGCGGGACGCATATCGGTTAATTTTTGCAGTACTTGACTTGCAAGTTCTGCAGTAGCTTCGAAATATTCTCGATAGATTCTAGGTCTCTCAGCGGGGCTAACCTGTGAAAGCTGTTGGGGCAGCAGATCCCAAGGATCAAGCAATTCGCGAGGAGCCGTCTCTACATCTTCGTAGTAAGGGTCGGCAATCGGAGGTCTTTTTCTTTCTCTTCCTAGTTCTCTTCCAATGTCTCTGTAAGCCGTGGAATTCAAGTCTTCAAGCGGCTTTTGCATTCCTGGAAGTCCTCTTTCTAGTGCTAGGCCTGAATCAAAGGTGAATTGTGCCCTTCGTTGAATCGTGTCTACCCTCGTTATTATGCTTGTCTTCAAGTTTCACCCTTAGTTCAATTTTGCGTCTATTCAAGTGGTCGAAAACCACTATATCACATCCAGTGCGGATGTTCAAGATACTTCATGTAAACGATTGATTGCCAGTTTGTTAACATCTTCTGGCGACCCGAAGTCTACTTTCAAAACACACGATGTTCATTTTTGGAATCGGGGGACGCTGTAAAAAAAGAAGCCCTGATTCAGGGCTTTACAGTATCATCCTTTCAGTTTTTTCTTATTTGGATTGATTCACGCAGCAGGCTTGCTTTGTTACACAGCAGGCAGCTTTGGGCTTGCAGCAAGACGCCGCTTTCCGAGCATGCATGCTTGCTGATGCAATGGACGCCGTTAGGGCCATGCCAATTACAAGGGCAGCTAAGCTTTTCATAGTTCACCTCCTTCTGAGCCAAACGAATTATCAGGTTATTTCCCCAAATGATTTTCGTCGACGGGAAATAGCCGCAACTGAATGGCTTAATGATAAGACGATCAGGGAGGAAACTAAAGAGGTGGTGCTCTGAGGCCTTTACTATCGGTTAAAAAGCTGAGGATTATTGGCGGGGACAAATCCTGGGCCGTGCAATCATTGTAATGCGCCGAGGCAAGGGGTGAAGGACAAAAAACAAGTGAGCAGGCCCTTATTTCTGGATTTAGTCGAAAAGAAGAACCAGGAACTTGCGAAACCGGGGACTGCTCAACACAACAGTTTGTTGTACACGACTGTTCGGGGCAACAGCTCATTCTTGAGCGACAGGCAGTCGAACACTGGTTGGGCAGACCAAAACATGACCCAATACCTAAATGCACCGAGAGAATTAAGAGGAAAACAACGAGTCTTCTCATTCGGGATTAGCGTTCGAGGCTCAAGTAACTACACCTTCGAGCCGTAGGCCTGAGTCCACATTTTCTTTCATCAGTTGACAACCTACGAAAATTATGTATAATTGGGTAAATCTGAGCATTGAACGAAGCCAAAATCAAGCAACGAACATCGAGAGGTCAAAATGAGTGGTCCAACATTTAAACTTGCGGCAATGCGATGCAGTCCTGATCACTTGAGGGATAGAGTCCGCCATTATTCACCGCAATCGGCCGAGTATCAACAAGCAAGGATAGCAATGCCGGCAGAGCCATTGGAAACATTTGAAAATCGGGCAGACGAATTTGGAAGAACTTTAAGTGTCGAGCCAGTTCAAAAAGTTGGTCTCTACGTCTACGTTGGCGGAACAATCTCTCGCGTACAAGCTAACGATCGTTCCCGATCAAGTCCGGTTCGAAGCTTCCCAGAACTCGGTTTATCTATGCTCGAAGCGCTCCATGACCCATCAGAACTTGATAAGGCCTTAAAGTTTGTCGATGCATTTCTTACTCCTCCACAAGGGGGAGGGGGAAACGAATTGGCCTCAATAGTCATGGAGGCCATTGAAGAGAATGGCACTTTGAAATACACCTACCGCGAAATGACAAAGTCTCAAATCGAAATGCTTGGTAACATGAGCCCTTTTTCTACCCATGCAATGGTTGCTTATCTGGTTGGGAAAGAAGTGCTTTTACCTTAGTCAGGAGGAAATGACAATGAATGCAGCAAGACCATTACAAGCGGGATCGCTTACTTCTAGGAGTGTGTCACTAAGAGAACGCTCTCCGGGGCTGCAATCTGTTTCAAATGCACTCGCAACAACGCCGCTTTTTCACGATGTTTTTGGTCTAAGCGCCTGGGCAAAAGCCTTTGAAGCGTTCCCCCTCTTAGCGAAGGCCGACGGGCTCCGCGAGACAACACGAGTTGAGGGAGCCAGTTCACCCTATGCTGTTGCCTTAGAACTAGACGATGACATGATTTTGAGGATTTCTGATTCCCAATTTTTCGAGAGACCAGGGTTTGCGAATGGCTGGCCAAATCGTCATTTTGATGCCCCAGTTTTGGAGCACGACCACAAAGAGCACAGCGTGCGGCATAATCTCTGCAGCTGGACCTATTACCTCGTCCAACAGAAACCCGACCAACCGGCAACCCCGGAAGATATTGAGCGATTTGCCCAGCACGTACAACGGACTGGCATTCCTGGAGGTCTTTGGAACAAGACTACACACTTCATTGGGTTGTATGAGCCTAACCATTTTCTGAATCCAGCAGGGCTACCGGACACTGTCAGCGTTGGGGGAATGAAAATTGCCTTGGTTAATCCTGACGGGATAGAATGGAGAAAATCTCGCCATATTTACCAGAACAATCAATAGAGAAAAAGCCATTCGCACTGCTCGTTGGCCAACTCGCCTATGAGGAGGAAGGGGGTCGGGAACTGGCCTATCGGTTCGAGCGGTTCTAGGGAATAGGACAACCGAGTTACATCAAGGGAGTTTGATAAAATGGAAATCAAGAGAAGTGGTTCGCAAGCTTCTGCCAAGGGACCGTCAGAGTGGTTCACTGGCACTGTGCGGATCGATCCCCTTTTTCAGGCGCCCGATCCAGCACTTGTTCAAGGGGCCAGCGTGACCTTCGAGCCAGGTGCACGTACCGCATGGCACACGCATCCGCTCGGTCAGACCCTCATCGTCACGGCCGGCTGCGGCTGGGTTCAGAGCGAAGGGGGATCCGTCGAGCAGATCCAACCCGGTGATGTGGTCTGGTGCTCGCCCGGCGAAAAGCACTGGCATGGGGCTACACCTATCACGGCCATGACGCACATCGGCATTCAGGAAAAGCTCGACGGCAAAGTTGTCGACTGGATGGAAAAGGTTAGCGACGAACAATATCGGGCCTCACGATGACAGCACTTAGCGAATGGCAAAACTTTTACGTGATCGTCGGGTCATCTGCTGGTGCGCTCATCGGATTGCAATTTGTCGTCATCACCCTCCTCGCCGAAATGCCCAAGGAACCTGGTATGGATCAGGCCGGCAGCGCATTTGCGACACCGACCATCGTTCATTTCGGAACCGTGCTGCTCTTGTCTGCTCTTCTATGCATTCCCTGGCACACGGTCTCCGACGGCGCGATTGTCTGGGGCCTACTCGGTCTCATCGGCTCAGCCTACTCGGTCATCGTGGCTCGGAGAATGCGAGTGCAAACCGTATACACGCCGGAAGGAGAAGATTGGTTGTTTCACGTTATGCTCCCCTTCGCCGCGTACGCTCTACTAGCCATATCGGCGTTCGCGGCCCGCTCCCAGGTAAGCGATGCCCTCTTCGGCGTTGCCGGGGCAGCGCTGTTGCTCCTTTTTATTGGCATTCATAACGCCTGGGACAGCATCGTATACCTGGTCTTTGTGAAGAAACAGTGAGAAGACAGGATCCCGGATGAGTGAGCTTTGATTGAATAGCAATGAGCGTTTACAAATATCAAAGGTTAGTGTCCGATTGATTCGCCCCATAACGGAAGGTTTGTATGCCCATGAACAAACTTCCCAAAAGCAGACACAAAGCCATGAGATCTCCGAATGATTTCTTTTTGTAAATTTCAATGGGCAAAGCGTGCTGTGGATCAGAGGGCTTGTAAGCCACTGTAACGCGAGTTCCTTTAGGCCAGTCCATCGGGACATTCCGGCTCCCTTCCGGCCACTCAAACGATTGGTTCTTCCCTTTTGAAAACCGTTTTAACCTAGTCTATCGTTATTTTGTTTACGTTGATAATCCGCAGATTTCCTTATGTTATAATTGAGAACAATATAGACCAAAGGAAAGGAGAAAATTCAGAATGCCAAAAAGGCTCTCAGATGCATCTGTAAAAAATGCTGTGAAAGATTTTGTGAGCGAAGCTAGAGCATGTGTAGAACAAAATCTTGGCTTAGCGGCTATCTTGACAATCTTCTCAGTAATATTTGCTGTGGTCGAGTCAGTTATTCACGAGGATGATCACGAAAAATTGTTTCGATATTTTGTTGATCAAATGGACGATACACCGTCTTGGCTCCTTTCCCCCAAAATCCCCAAGTTATCTAACGACAAGATTGTAGATCTACTCACCGAAATTAGGAATAGTCTTGCACACCAATGTTCATTGCCGAAAAATGTGGCGCTCAAGAATACTGTTAAACAAACGTCTCCATCAAAATTCAAATACACAATAACATTAAAAACATTCATCGATGAGGCCGAAAAAGCCCTTAGCCAAATCATTAACGATAATCCACAGGCAATTTTCGAGTTATCCCCGTGGCAATCAGCATTTACCAACAAAACAATGCTGCAAGAGCCTGTGCTAATAATCACTTAACGATCGGTGGCTAGAAATTGGGGACAGGCCCACGAACAAAAGGCTAGGGTTCTCAGAAAAACAGCATGTTCATTAGCGATTTCAAAATGGCTCTGTCCCCATACCCCACAATCAAACTTTTATTAGCCCATTGACTTATTAAAGGTTTAATGCCAAACTTTTAATAAGATATGACCTTATTAAAAGAAACAAAAGAGATAACTGGATTCGCACGTAACCGATTATTTGCTTTTCAAGAGTATCTAAAACTCTTTAGGAGCTAAAAGAAATCAAAATAGCATACTTTTTCCGATGGGGGCTCTCTCAGGTGGGAAAACAGTCGATTTTCGTGACAACTCTCGCGGCAATCACCTTATTCATTCTTCTTTGTGTCCAAGGCCATGCGGAAGAAGAGATGATGCCTATGCCTGAGCATGATGGCATGAGCATGCCCTCCCACAATCATGAAAGCAGTACGGTTCATCCCCCACATTCAGATTGTTCTAAAGATGAGTTTTTTGATCGGTCTACCCAAATGTGCTTTCCGCTTGCAACGCCAGGCATGACCATGCGTATGTTCATGCTTCACGGAAACGCTTTTGGCGTTGGTATTTTTGAATCAGGTCCGCGAGGAAGAACGAGTTTCGCTTCTCCAAATATGCTCATGGTTGATGTCGGGACATCGGTGAGTGATAGACAATACTTAAATTTAGAGTTGATGGCAACCGCCGAGCTTTGGACTTTTCCAAAACAAGGTTCCCCTGAGTTACTGCAAATTGGTGAAGCCAACAGTCAAGGTCAACCATACATTGACGCACAACATCCTCACAGTTCCCCTCTCATGGGCCTTACGTTAAGCGATACGATTCGCTTAAGTGACACGAACGATCAAGTCCTACGTTTATTTTTTGCCCCTCGTGGGGAGAGCACGGATGGCCCTATCCCGTTTATGCATCGCCCAACCGGAATGGTTAACCCTGATGCTCCACTAGGCCACCACATTGGCCAGGATGTCGGTCATATTTCAAGCACCGTGATGGGTGGTTTGCTCAAATTGAACAAGCTGCAAATCGAAGCTTCGACTTTTAACGGAACAGAACCAGAACCAACCGCCGTCAATCTCCCGATTGGAACTCCGAATTCCTATGCCGCTAGATTGAGTTACGAATTTACTCCTGAAATGATTGGAATGTTCTCAGCCGCGTACATTAATCAGCCTGAAGCTCTGCAGCCGGATATAAAAAATGTATCCCGATATTCAGCCTCATTGTACACTCAAACCAATTTAGGACCTGCCTGGAATTACTACAATTCGCTTATTTTCGGGTCAACACATCATTACGATCACGTGCCACAACTGATTTCTGTTGGAGAGGAGTTTCTCTTTGCCGGAGGACATCCTAGAATTTGGGGAAGGATTGAGGCATTACAGCGAACCCCCAACGAACTCGCCATCACCAATATTCCAGGTCCAATGAACCCAAGGTGGGTTGGGGCGTTTACATTAGGATACACTCATGCGCTAACAACGTGGAATGATCTTGAAATTGCACTGGGTGCTTCCTCGACCGTTGATTTTCTCCCTGATGCATTTAGCTCAGCGTATGGGGGCCAAAATCCTTGGACCTGGAAGGTGTTTCTACAAATCGGCGGGATGAAAATGCAGAATTTCTAACTGTTCATTTGCGATTTCAAAAATGGACCTATCCCCTCGCCGATGCCGCTTCTTCTTTGCGTTGACAATCCGCATACTTAGGTGTGCTATAATAGGCAAACGGGCCTGAGGAAACACATTGAGCGAAATCAAATGCTATGGTGCTTAACAAAATGACTAGATTCACAAGCTGGATCAAAGAAAATGGTGGCTGGGGAACTTTCACCCTGGCGGTTGTGGCCACATTAGCGTTATATGTCTCCTGGCTTTATAATCAACGGCAATTAAATGAATCATTCCTAGTTACCTCAGCTCAAACGGTTTTGAATTTTAACGATAGATACAACTCGGCTGACATTAGGAAGGAGCGTAAACAAATTAGTTCGCTTTTATTAGCACACCACGAAGTTGATATAACTGACTATCGACTATTAGATAACCTTGATATGATGGGAATGATGGTCAATCATGGGACTATCGACGCCTACACAGCTTGGAACGAATTTGAGTGGCCACTTGAGTGTTACGTCAAGGCACTGATATCCCCTACAAATCAAATAGAAATAGCTCGTAAAAGAGCCGACGATCCAATCGTGTACAAAGAACTAATTGATGCTTATACTCGTTTTACAAGAATTAGTGCAGAAAAAGAACACTTGAAAAATGCCGAGCCTTCCGATGAAGACGTAGAAGAATTCCTTAAAGATGAACGCAAGCTCAAGTAAGCGGTACTGGATCAAGTAGATCATCCAGTACTCGGGGGTTACTTTGAAAGAAACGGGTACAGGTCCGCCAGGCAAAATGACAGGGTTAAGTGCTCAACGGGAGGATGTGAAATGAAGAGAATAATAAGGCCGGCAGTAATAGCCCTGCTGCTTCTGCTTATGAGCGGAACGATTACCGCTCCTTTACATTCGAAACCCGAAGTAAAATATGTGGCGAGTCGGATTCGTGCCCCGTTCCATTATCTTTCGTGCGAATGGGCTAAGAGAATTAGCCCAGAAAACGTAGTGTATTACACGACAAGAGAGGAAGCAATAAAAGCCGGGCACAGGCCGTGTCGAATCTGCAATCCCTAGATGTTCATTAGCGATTTCCAAAACGGACCTGTCCCCAGAGGGATTCTGCACCATACTGGGAAAAGGGTTGTGTCGTGGTTGCGGAATTGTTATTCCCGCGAAGAAAACTTTCTGCACGAGAGCTTGTCATTCACTTTTCTGGGGGAGAGAAAAAGCGATGGAGTCGAGTAAGCTGGGGAATGAAAAGCTCGCCCAACTGCGTTTGTTGGGCATGGAGCCGAGTCATGGCGGGGAAGCCGCGAAGAAGCGAGGAGCAAAAACAGCGGAGAGCAACCGAAGACGAACCGCTCTGAATCCAGTCACAGCGACTTGCCGCCAATGCGGACAATCAATTCATCGAAGCAAGAAGTTTTGTTCTCTTGAACATTATCGAATTTGGTGGAGCATAGAAATCGCTGCAAAAGCAAGCAAGAAAGGCAATTTGGCCAAAATTAACACAGCTACTCATCAATTGATATAATGCAATTGCCGGATTTTGTCTCTCCAGAATTCACTGATTTAGTTCAAAGCCTTAAGAGCGGTATGTGCTTATTTGTTGGTGCTGGTGTTTCTAAGCTTGCTGAATATAAATTGTGGGACGAACTTGCAAAAGAGATGATAAAGCATTTTTGGCAGAACAGAAGCTCAAATGAAAAATTGCAGAAAATGGATTTGAGCATTCGCCTTTTGCTGGAAAATCATGCTTCCGGCAATATCATTCATGTAATGGATTATCTTAATTGGCTTGACTCTGACTTTTTTGTAAAAATAATAAAGAAAATATTTGATGAAACACAAGAAAAGATTGCGATTTACGAAAAATTTCGTCAGCTAATGCAATTGCCAAATTTTATCGTTCAAACTAACATAGATATGGGGTTGCAAAATCACCTCTCAATTCAAGACAGTGATATCGCGATCAATCCTACGTTCTCAAATGCTCCAAAAAGAATTAATTACATTCATGGGCGTATAGACAATGAAAAAACGTGGATCTTTACCCGTCAACAATATAATGCTAATTATCTCAACGAAAAAAGTGCGGTCATGGAATTCTTGACTAATATATTTATGCAATATAGTGTTCTGTTCATTGGCTACAGTCTTCGAGATTTTGAGGTTCTGCAGGCAATTGCCAAAGCACGTTTACAGGAAAGCAAAATGAAATTTTTCCTACTTGAATCATCTTATCGAGACAAGCACACATTATTTCAAGTCAATAAATCAATTTATTCTCTCAATTATGGTATAGAGATTATTCCGTACGAAATTGAGGAAAAAGGATACGAGCTTCTCTTGGAAGTTTTAGACGCTATAAATCTGCATATTCAACCTGCAAATACATTTGTTCCATCAGGACAAAGCTTGGATTCGGTCAATGAATGAAAAAATACTGAACCAGCAGGCTTTCATTTCCTACTCATTTAAGGACGAGTCGTTTGCTGCAAAGCTTGCGGAACGACTTAGTGCGGATGGTATTAAGGTTTGGTTTGCTGAATGGGCTATGAAGGCAGGAGATTCCATTGTTCAAAAAATCTCTGCTGGAATTACTGACAGTTCGTTTTTTATCGTCATTATCTCTCCGAACTCTAGAGCGAGCGACTGGGTAACTCGCGAATTAGATACGGCTCTTATGCGCCAATTAAATAAGAGAGATATAATCATCATCCCATTGCTACTTGATTGTAATGCGGATGCTTTACCCCCTTTACTGTCCGGGATATACGCTCTAAAGTTTGACTCCCAAACATTTGATGAACAACAATATAAAAAAATTTCAACCACAATTATTGAGAAACAAAGGGTTGATACCTTACGACAACACGAGGAAGTCTTTTTTGCGGTCGCAGATTTATTAGACGCGATAATTAAAAGAAATAAGCCCACAAGGTCTGATATTGAATTCGTACTCGAACATCTTCAGCAAGAACATTACAGGAACTACTTCTTCAGGAAAGCGAAAGCCACTGATTGGTTTTCTATCCTTAAACAACAGGGATATTTCACTCCCGACGACTCATTTATGCCTCAAAATGTTGGAGATGGGAAGTATATTGTTCCTTGGTGGAATGTACTCCCTTACCTTGAATCTGTAGCTAAACAGAGTGCTCAATCGGGAGATAAGAAGTTGACGGATGAAATACTCCAACTCATTCGCGATATATCATCATATAATAACAAAAATGGGCTTCCCCTGGATAACTATAATATTTGGACAGCCTTTGTAGCTATTCTTTTAGTATTGCCTAACGATTGTATCCCTATTGACGTACTCGACCTATTTCCTATTTGGCTTACTTCTGAGTTTCCTCTCTTACCACAAGGGGCAGATATAGCCACCAAGCTTCTTCCAAAATTTCTGCCCGACTCGCCCACGGAGCAAGATATTAATAAGGCCGAAAACATTCTAGATCACCTAACTGCATATCGATGGAAGGACCGGCCAGAAGAAAAGGACAACGTTGGCCTTCTTCTTTCCATGAGAACTACTGAAGCAGAAACAATAGTAGAAACTTATTGGCTACTTGAATCTTTTGTGAACCAAAAGAATGCCAGAAAAATAGGGCTCTGGGGCTCCGAAAAGCCAATTTATTTGATTGCAAGTAAATTGAGGCACGTATTGGGAGATAAGCGCTTAGGGTGGTATGACATCGAAACGAAGCCCAGAATTTACCGACTTGAAGCGACATTAACAGCCAACAATGAAATTAATCTTCAAATTGGTGTTCTAGATAGGAGTAAATTAGCTTCTGAAGATCAAACTCAAGAGTTTTTAATCACTCTTAAAAGTACTCCAACCGCTTTATTGAGTTCAGTTATTCCAACACTGGAAAGAGCAGAATTTATCAGACTTGCCAAGATTGCCTTACAATCCTTACCTGAATTAAATGAGATCGAACGATCTATCGACGATGGATTAAACCGCTTATATGGCAACTTGTTTAGCGACTACTCCTACATTTGGGCAAAGGATATCAACGCCATCAGCATATCAGGTTCCGAAAAAGCTAAAGAAATTTTTACTGTAATTTTAAGGGAAATGCTTCTTGGGAAGGCAGAGAGAGACAAATCTACTACTTTGAAATTATTTGAAACACTCCTCGCCCCTGAATATGGTTATTCAGTATTCAATCGGTTGTTTTTACATGTCATTAGTAACAATTGGGAGCAATACATTGATTCGTTTGCTAATCTGATTTCAAACTCCGACGTGGAACAGTGGTTTGATGATGAAAGTTATAAAAACGAGTTATACCAGCTTATAAAAACAAATTGCGACAGATTTTCTTCCTCAATTAATGCTCGCCTACTTGAGATAATAAATAGAGGACCTCAAAGATATTTACCGGCCACCAACCAAGAGCAATATATTCATTACTGGAAGCAAAAATGGTTTTCCGCAGCAAGGGCAATACCTCAATTTGAAAAGCTGTATTTAGCCGAGCAAAAAGTGACAAAAATCCCTGATTCAGAGATTGAAGAAGTGGCTCAGCCTCGGGCTGCTGATGTGCGTTGGACAATCATCGGTACGCCAGAAAGAAAAACTGAAATACTTGCAATGTCAAACACTAGAATTGTAAAAGAATTTTTGTCGTCTATTACCGTCACCGACAACATGGGAACACCTCAAGCGGGAAATTTGGCGGAATTCCTTAGAATGGGAGCACAGGAAAATCCAGAAAAATTTTTCAGCGATCTCGATCCATTTCTTTTTTCTGGCTATCTTTGCATATTCGAAGTGATTGCTGGTCTAAAAGACGCGTGGAACAACAAGAAGTTTATCGATTGGAGTAAGATGTTTCCATTTATCACTAAAATTGTAAAGTCCAGTGAATTCTGGGAGAATAAAATGCCACAGATAAATTATCAACCTTGGGATGCTGATCACAAGTGGGTTGTAGGGACGTTAGGAGAACTAATCGAAGCTGGCTCAAAGGATGACAATTGGGCGTTTGACCCGGAATACATATCTCAAGCGGTGGAAATTGTTCAGTTAATTATGAACAAGCTGGAGGTTCACCAGCCCAAAGACACTCTGGATCCTGTAACTTATTCACTAAATTCTCCCTGGGGGAAAATTATTAGCGGATTAATTCAATTATCGCAAAGGGTGGCTAGACTTAATCAGAAACAGCTTTCTGATTTGCATTGGTGGTCGAGCATAAAAATAGAATATGATGGTGTTCTTCGAAGAGGGGTAACCGAAGCGTTCACTTTGCTAGGCTTATACCTTCCATATTTAGCCGCAATTGACCGACCATGGCTGGAAGAAAAAGTCACAGAAATCAAAGCGATTCTTGGTGACGATAAGTGGACAGCCTTTATGAGTGGATATTTGTTTCATGGTACACTATATGGAACTTTCTTTTCTCTCATGACGCCTCATTACTTATTTGCCGTAAAACATCCCTTTAAGGAAACAGATACAGACAAAAGATTAATCAACCATTTAACGATTGCCTATTTAGAAGGGCATGATACAATATCAGATTCCGAGCTATTTGGAGCTTTAATGAAGCAATGGCTAATTCCACGGATACAAGCTATCCTGGATTTATTGTGGTTACAAAGACCCTATTTTACCAATCAAATGGGGAAGTACGGAAGCAGAATTGTTGATTTTACTCGTCTTTTCTTCAATCACTATAATAATGTTGACCATACTTTAACCCTTGAAGAACGAAAGCTTTTTTCAAACGCTTGTAAGCTAATTATATACGTTCCGAAGATTGACAAAGAAATGTTTGAATGGTTTAAAAAGTGCTTCCCTTTTGCCCCCGTAGATTATAACGTTCCTTATCTAATAGAAGCCTTGGATACTCTCAAGGGGACTCAAGACAAAGAAACTTTATCGCATGTCGGAGAATTGCTTATTATTTTATTAAACTCTAGTATTCCTCCGGTTCGTGCCGAAAAGCACATTCGCTCAATTGTTGAATATTTTTATCAGAATAACCTCCGGGACTTAGCCAATCAAATCTGCAATATTTCCTTTTCAAAATGGAATGATGAAACTCTTAGAGACCTCTACGCCAGCTTCAACTGAAGCCCCCCTTCCTGGCCAATCGCCGCAGGATGCGGCACGGGCCTCCTTACTAAAAAGGTTCGGGGTTGGGGAGCGGCCCGCCGGAAAAATTCCGCCTGAGAGGACCCCCAAGGGCCTCAGCCCTCCCCCAGAGCCGCTCGAAACCGCCGCCGGGGAGATATATAAAGGAAATGCCAATGATTACGCAGTTTTGGATCCCAAATCGGAACTTTGCGGGGAGTTATATATTATCCCCCTAGAAAAAGGTTCGGCCTCCGGCGGGCACCGGAGGCCTTTTAGGGAGTCTGGGGTTTTGGAAAAACTAATGTTCGCGAAACCAAGAATTAAAAGCGGCCGCGAAGGCCGAAGCTTGGGCCTTGCTCTTCTGCGCGACCTCTGATATCACGGCTCGTGCGAAAAGTGCGAAGCGTGTAGCCAAGCGTAAAAGCAAGGTTATCGTTAAAATTCAAGACCCCTCCTCCTTCGTAGAGCAAAGAATCATCTTGCTGTCCTATGGGGGTCCGTACAGAAGGATAGATTCCCAAAGTATACCAATAGGATAATCCATTTCTCCGAGGCCTGCGAGTAATGCCAAAACCTCCCCCTTCATCCCGCTCTTGGAAATTGGAGCCATTTAATTGAGTATTCGATGTCCAGACATCCCAACTTGCCCAAACATGGACGTCTTGAAACGGTGAGTCACCAAGCTGCGGGTTCTTCGGATCGTCCAGACGATAAGCCACTCTTCCTTCAAAGTCTCCAACCGAAGCTTGAAAGCCGTTGACGAGCCGACTACTTCCACGATAGTGAATTAAGAAAATTCGCCAACGGGGATCAATTCGTAAGGTTCCTTTCAATCTTATTTCGGGGAAATCGACCGAGGAGCCGGCACGGGTCTGCAACTCAGATTGAAACTCTTCAACGGTAATCGATTCGACGCCAAATCCTTGCTTCTCATCGTCTGCAAAAACAGGGAAAGAGATAAAAATCGCTATCAATAAGGAGCCAAGCAATAGCGACGATCGTTTAAGATTACTTGGTAAAATTTGCAGCCATAACCTCATCGTTAATTATGGCTTTTCTTTCTACTTGCCTCGTGGTTTTTCCCCCGTGGCTTTTCCTGATGATGTCACGAAACCAAGGTCGGCGTTTTCCCCTCGATCCAGTTAAAGATTCTCTCACTCTTCTCAAGTTCTTCATCAACTCTTGTAACAATATCTTGGAACTGTTCTTCTTTGATCCCTAAGCTTATGATGATGTTTCGATTCACACACTCCTCAGCTTTCTTACCGAGATAAGGGTTAGGGCCATTCACGGATGGAAACCCAGCTCTCCAGCAAAGAATATCTGCAATATGGACCACATGGGCCAAGTAGCTTTCTGGAGTTAAGGTCGGCAAGATGGTCGGATAGTGATGACTCCAGACAACTTTGTAAAAAACTTGAGGGAGGCTCCAATAGTAACACGCTAATGCCCCTATTTCTGCATGGCTCACTCCGAGAAGTTGCCGTTCAGAGTGCCAATGCAAGGCTCTCCCTTTAGCTTGCTCGTATTGACTCCGCGTATAAGAATAAACGGAAGGATTGGTGTAACAAAGAACTGTTTTGCCTATGTCGTGGAGCAACCCGGCGGAAAAAGCTTCTTTGGTCATTCGCTTCAGAGATTCTGCAATAATCTCGGAAGCTTTAGCGCAGTAGAAAGAATGTTTCCAGAGTTGTTTCATCTGAGAAGCGAGCTTGACGCGAAGCTGCCCAAGAATCGATAGGCTCAAAAGGATGTCTCGAATTTTATTGTATCCAAGGAGTGAAATCGCAATGGTGAGATCTGAAACTTTATTGGGAAGACCAAAGGCGGGAGAGTTCACCACACCCAAAATTCTGGAACTGATGCCCGGAGATGCTCCCATGAGCAGGGCCAAATCTTTGGAAGAGGTAGCGGGCTTATCAATTAAGTCCAAATGGCGCACGATCACCGGACGAAGTATTCTTAGTTGAGTATCCCCACCCACGAGACTGTAGAAAGTGTCCCAAAGCTCTTTTTGGTCCATGACTCCCCCCACCCACGTTCTACTTATAGTATCAATATACCCTGAAATGCCGAAATCTCAACAGATCAGTGCCTTGGCAAAAGGGCCAAAGTCTCACTTTAAAGTTTTAATGAGACAAATAATCCCCTAGGTCCTGTTCGTGAGACAGCCAGAAGAAATTGTCTCACAATATTGACATTATGAGACAACGGTGATATGATCAAGTCGATGCCGAAGCCGCATAGACCGAAGAAGCTTCCAATCGCCTTGAAGACAAGCCACTTCGTCAGGGAGCTGAGCGAAGCAGCGTTTGAATTGGGCAAGTTAGATGGCCTGCAGAGAAATCTACC
The DNA here is from genome assembly GCA_013286945.1 of Candidatus Melainabacteria bacterium. Lineage (GTDB taxonomy): Bacteria > Vulcanimicrobiota > JABDET01 > JABDET01 > JABDET01 > JABDET01. The sequence goes on along the minus strand of JABDET010000026.1, from coordinate 1,182 downwards.
GAATCCGACGCTTCTCATTTCGCCTCTGGCAGCCAAAGAAGCCACCGCCAGCTCAAAGATCGAAGGAACAAGATCAACAGTTTCAGATGTCATGATGTTTGAAGCTGGACAAGAATCGCGTTATGCGGAAACGGTGGAGGTTGCCAATTATCGAAAAGCGATGCTCTATGCAACACAGATACTGAAGCACAGTAAAATCAAACTTGGGCTAATCAACGAGATGCATAGCCTTCTTCTTGAGAACTCTCGAGGGGATTCAAAACGAGGAATGTTTCGAAATGAACAAGTTTTTATTGGAAAAAAGGGGGACTCGATCGAAACGGCCACCTATGTTCCCCCTGAACCGTGGCTGATTCAGGAATACATGGAGAACCTCGAAAAGTATCTTCTTATATTTGACGAAAACGTACTCGTCAAAGCGGGTATTGTTCATTATCAATTTGAGGCCATTCATCCCTTTTCTGACGGAAACGGAAGAATAGGACGCTTGATCATCCCCTTACTTCTTTATCAAGAAGGATTGCTTTATCAGCCGATACTTTACCTTAGTGGTTACTTTGACAAACACCGTGATGACTATATCGAGTCCCTTCATGAAGTCGAGCGTTCAGGAGAACACGAAGCGTGGCTAAGGTTCTTCTTTATCTCGGTTAAAGAGCAAGCCAAAGAAACTCAAGGGCTGATTGCAAGCATTGATCGACTCCTTAAGCGCGTGCAAGCTGACATGCACACCCTGAAGTCGCCTCACGGCGGGAAGATTGTTGAATTCATCTTCAAGAAACCGATTTTTACCACTCCACAGATGATAGAAGACTTGAAAATCAACAGGGCTACCGTCTATCGACTAGTAGAAAGCATGACCAAGCTGAAAATACTAGACCGCAAAGAAGCGAAGCGAACGTACTTCGTTTTTCGTGAGCTCCTCGCGCTGCTCTATTAGAGACTTGGGAAATATCCCCCAGAAAAAGGTTCGGCCTCCGGCGGGCACCGGAGGCCTTTTAGGGAGTATGGGGTTTGGGGAGAACTAATCTTCGCTAAAGGTTTTTATGATTCCTGTTTGAATAATTAGTTTATTATCTATAGTTTAGATGTTCTTCCCTTGATTCGATGACCTATTCCACACCTCAGAGAGTAACTCCTCCTTCACTCTTTCACTTATTTTATACCCTAAAATGCGGGCAA